>JBEHYP010000038.1:0-30641 GCA_048498115.1 Bacteroidota bacterium
AACAGGGGGATAAACGCCTGCAGAATAATATATTTCCACCCGGTTGGTATCAAGGGAAAACAACCGGATAACAAGGGCAACCGCCAGCAGTGCAACCAATACAATCCACTTCTTTTTGCGTTTCATGGCTTTAAAAATAGCAAAAACGGCCTGCGGGTATATATTTTTGGGCAATTTTTGTGTTTACAATGCCCGGTTTTGGCTAAAAAGCACTACCTTCGCCGTCCTTTAAACCAAAAGTCATGGCTAAAAGACACGTGTTCGAGATCGCTTTTGTGGGTTTAAAGCCGGGGGTTCATGAGTTTAATTACGAGGTGGATGATAAGTTCTTTGCCGGTATTGAAGAGAAAAAAGAAAAAAGGGAATTTAGTAACTGCCATGCCCATGTAAAGCTGCTGCTGGATAAAAAAAGCAGCTTCATGCTGCTGAAATTTGAAATTGGCGGCAAAGCAGATGTGGTATGTGACCGTTGCAGCAATGTGCTCACCATGGATTTGTGGGATGAGTTTAACATGGTAGTTAAGATGGTAGAAAACCCCGATGAGATGAATGACAGGGAAGAAGATCCCGACATTTACTACATTTCAAGAACGGAGAGCCATTTGCACCTGAACGACTGGATATATGAATTTGTGAGCCTGAGCATACCGATGCAAAAAACATGCAGCCCCGAAGAATTTGGAGGGCCTAAATGCAATAAAGAAGTGCTGGCAAAGCTGAAAGAAATGGAGACGAAAGAGAATGGTGATAATGCCAATGACATCTGGAAAGGGCTTGAACAGTTTAAAAAAAGTTCCAAAGCAAAAAAGAACTAATACCGGCCGGTACCAAAGGCCAGACCGGATTTATAAAAAACAATAACATTTAAAATACAGAGATATGCCAAATCCCAAACGCCGCCATTCGCAGCAACGCAGTGCAAAGAGAAGGACGCATTACAAAGCAGAGGCCGCTACATTAACAACTGATAAAACTACAGGCCTTACACACCTGCGCCACCGTGCCCATGTAAGTGAAGGGAAATTATACTACAAAGGACAGGTGGTAGCTGAAAAAGCGCCCCTGAAAGCATAAGATTTAATTTCAATTACTGCATTCTAAGTTTTACATTCGGCACAGAATGTGAAACTTAGAATTTTTCATTTAAAGTACTTTCGATGAATATAGGCCTCGACATGATGGGCGGCGACTATGCTCCCCTGGAAGCAGTAAAAGGAGTGGCACAGTTTCTTGCTGACAATAATTCCAATATTCACCTTACACTTATCGGTGATGAAGCTAGGATAGCTTCTTTGCTGCACGAACAGGACGTTCCCCGAAAAAATATCTCCATTGTTCATGCAGAACAGGTAATTGAAATGCATGAACATCCTACCAAAGCATTAAAGGAAAAACAACGATCTTCCATTGCCATAGGTTTTCATTTGCTGGCTGCAGGCAAAACGGATGCCTTTATCAGCGCAGGCAATACCGGCGCTATGATGGTAGGTGCTTTATTCAGCATAAAAGCCATCGAAGGTGTCAGCAGGCCCACCATTGGTGCTTATATGCCAAGGGAAAACGGTACACTGGGTTTGTTGCTTGATGCCGGTATCAATGCCGACTGCAAGCCGGAGAACCTGAACCAGTTTGCTATACTGGGTTCTTTATTTGCCGAGCATATTTTAGGAATTGAAAAACCCAAAGTGGGCCTGGTAAATATTGGCGAAGAAGAAGGCAAAGGCAATATCCTTGCACAGGCAGCTTATCCTTTGCTTAAGGAAAACAGCCTTATCAATTTCGTGGGCAATATCGAAGGCCGTGATATCCTGCTTGACAAAGCTGATGTGATGGTTTGCGAAGGCTTTACCGGCAACGTAGTGTTAAAAATGGCCGAAAGTGTATACGATATTGTAAAAAGAAGGAACATACACGATGAGCATTTTGACCGCTTTAATTTTGAAATGTACGGTGGTGTGCCGGTATTGGGTGTGGCAAAGCCGGTTATTATCGGTCATGGCATATCACATGCTATCGCTTTTAAAAATATGATCGCTATTGCGCAGCGGATGATAGAAAGGGATTTAGTGAAGAAGATGAAGGAGGCATTTTAAGCCTAAGATAATATCCGGAAGATAAAATACTGCAAATATTAATGTCTGAAATATTTATAGCAGGATGCAATGGCGCCGGAAAAACTACGGCTGCATATATGCTTTTACCGAAGGTTTTCAAGACTGTTGAATTTGTAAATGCAGATGAAATCGCAAAGGGTTTGTCCCCGTTAAACCCAACAGGCGTTTCTTTCCAGGCAGCAAAAATTATGCTTGGCCGGATTGAATAATTAGTAAAAGATGATCGAAGCTTTGCGTTTGAAACCACCCTTTCAGGACTAGCCTATTTTCCAATGATAAAAAATTGGAAAAAAAAAGGTTACAAGGTCACATTTTTCTTCGTGTATTTAAATAATGTAGAGCTTGCTAAGGAAAGAGTGGCTATACGGGTGAGCAAAGGAGGGCACTCAATACCGCCTGCTATCATTGAAAGAAGGTATTACAAAGGAATACAAAACTTTGATTATTATGCTTCGGAGGCGGAAAGTTGGTATGTGTATGATAATTCAGGAAGTAGTTTTGAACTAGTTGCAAAGAACGTAGACGGAGAAGAAAAAATAATTAATTTTGAGATATTCAAAAAACTTGCCGCAAAATGAATTTTGAAAAAAAGCATAAAGACTTGAGCAGTAAGATACAGGTGGCATTGGACAAAGCTATTCAAAACGTTATTGCTGAAACCAAGCAAAAAAATTCCTATCTTGTTATTGCTGATAAAGATGGCAAAATAAAAAAAATACCTGCCAGGGACTTATAATAAGTTTATTCCAGAAAATATAAAAGCCTGTAGCAATACAGGCTTTTATATTCAGAAGTTAGTTTCGTTTATGCTTTTATTCTAGGCTATCGCTGTTTTCCTGTCAAAATATTTGCTGAACAAATGATACCCGCCGAAAAGAACAGCATTAAAAAAGAGCGTTGCATAAAAGCTGCCTTTCAAAAACGGAAGGCCTGCTGCCAGGCATGTTTGCAATCCGGCAAAAGTTTTAGGATAAGGCTGGTTGTTCAGATCCAAACCACCGCCGGCCCATACAGCAAAGTTGGAAACAAAGAAGAAAAACAGAACGCCGGCTACAGAACCACCCAGTATGCTGTACCATTTGTTCTTGTTGATGGCAAAGCCAATCACCGTAACAGCCAGCAATATAATATAGTTGGTCAGCTGCCCTTCATAGAATCCACCGTAGGGCGCTATTTTTAAAGTAAATAATATTTCATACAACACATCTGACAACAGCATAGAGAACAACGGCATAAGAAACGCAAACTTTTTATCTTTCACAATGCTGCCGCTGAACAATGCCATTGCTATTTGCGGTGCAAAGCCGAGCGGCCTGCCCGGCATGATCCTGTAAAGCGAAGCGATCGCTACCAGCAATACAAAACTCCATATAATTGATTTGCTTATCTTCATTTCTGATATTTTTAGGTCACAAAAATAGGCAATAAATATTTTGGAGCAACGATTAAGGCAGGCTTTTATCTACAGGCTGTTGATATTTGGTGTAATGGAATTTATGACAAACCCTTCATGGCAAAGCATATACATACAGGAAAAACAGGCGAAGCATTAGGCTATGCCTATTTTGAGACGAACGGTTATGCCGTGCTGGAAAAAAACTGGCGTTATTCAAGATGGGAAGTGGACATTATTGCTTCCAGGAACAACGTGCTGCACTTTGCAGAAATAAAAACGCGGCGGTCAAAAAACTTTGGCCTGCCCGAAGATAAAGTAGGTAAGAAAAAAATTCAAAACCTTGTCAACGCAGCAGAACAATATTTATACCTGCACCCGGAATGGAAGCGGATACAATTTGATATTTTGTCCATTACAATACAGGACAATAAACCACCTGAATATTTTTTAATTGAAGACGTGTACCTGTAACCATTATTGCTGCAGCCTGGCCATCATTTTCTCCACCATTTTGTAAGTGGCGGGGCAATATTCAATATTTTGCTTGTGCACGTGCATATATTCTGACGGACTTTTTTTAACCAGGTGTGGAAAGCCTGCACAGTCTGCCGGCCTGATAGGGTAGATGCTGCATTTATTATCTGCAAGGTTTAAAAACTGGCAGGGCTGTTTTTGATTTTGCCAGTCACCTTCTTTTTTATCAAACACCAGCCATTTTTCTTTAAAGGCTTCTGCTGTCATGTTGAAGTAACCGGCAATCCTTTTGATATCAGCAGGGTTAAATGTCGGTGTCATTTTTTTGCAGCAATTGCCGCAGGTAAGGCAATCTGTTTCGGCCCATACTTCCTTGTCCACTTCTGCCATTGTTTTATATAGATGCCGGGGCGGGTTTTTTTCTAACCTTGTTAAAAAAGAACGGAGTGACTTTTTATTGAGGTTGAATTTTTGTTTGAAGGAACGAAGATTGATTGTCATGCTTATTTTAATCGATTGCAGCGAAATTAGGGATAAGGATTGATAATAGGGATTATTAATACGGATTACCTCTGGGAAACTATTATGATTTTATGATCGGTATGATCCTGCTCTACCGGGAATACTAATCATATACAACCTGTCAGTCCTTATTAACCATCATCAAAAATCATCATTAAGTTTGTGCTCTTATGTGGGAATCACACAAAAAAGGTTACAAGTCTTATCTCCAGTTAGAAAAATCACTCAGCGAAAATTCTGTTGATGCTTACCTGCATGATGTTGAAAAGCTCACCACTTACCTGGAGCAGGCCGGTATACCAGCAGCACCCAAAGACATTACATTAAAGGAACTGGAGGGTTTTGTGCGCTGGGTGGCAGCGCTGGGCATGGTGCCGGGTTCACAGGCAAGAATGATCTCGGGGCTGCGAAGCTTTTTTAAATATTGTTTGCTGGAGCAAACTGTTGCAGCCGACCCCACAGTATTGCTGGAAGCGCCCAGGCTGAAACGGGCATTGCCTGATACATTGAGTTTTGAAGAAATAGAAAGCATCATCAGTGCCATTGACCTCAGCACTGCCGAAGGCGGCCGCAATAAAGCCATGCTGGAAACCCTGTACAGTTGTGGCCTCCGGGTAAGCGAATTGATCAACCTGCGCATCAGCAACCTTTACCTGGATGTAGGTTTTATCAGGGTGATTGGCAAAGGGGATAAAGAACGCCTGGTGCCGATAGGAAGCGATGCCATAAAATATATTGGTATTTATAAGAACGATATAAGGGTGCACATTGACATTAAACCGGGAAACGAGGATATTTTATTCCTGAACAGGAGAGGGGCTAAGCTCAGCAGGGTAATGGTATTCCTCGTAATAAAAGAAATGGCCAAAAAGGCCGGTATTAAAAAAACAATTTCACCACATACTTTCCGCCATTCCTTTGCCACCCATTTGGTGGAAGGCGGTGCTGACCTCCGTGCTGTCCAGGAAATGCTGGGACATGAAAGCATAACCACTACGGAGATATATACCCACCTGGACCGTAAATACCTGAAGGACACACTTCATAAATACCATCCTGCCTTTCAATAAAGACATGCTGTCAATAGGTAAGCAGTTGATTTTTACGAAAATTTTATAACTGTCTCTTTAATAAGAAGGTGTCAGTATTTATATATTTAATTTAAGATAATTTATGTTGTTTATGTTGAAAATCAATTTATTAAATTAAACATCTGCAATATTTTATTTTTTTTCTTCTATATCCGGATCAATATTAATTGTGGTTTAATTATTAGAATTGTTATTTTTGGTTTTGTTGATAGATATTTACTAAAGCTTACTGCAAACGCTTGCTTTATGAAAGAATTCCGGCTGTTGTGCTGCCTCGTTTTTTTTGCTTCTGCAATGGGAAATGCCCAGGTAGTGTATGCGCCTGTGCCGGTTACAAAAACCACTTCCAACCAGATATATATCCATGTAATGCCCTGGTTTGAAACCAAGGCTACCAACAATGGCGCATGGGGACAGCACTGGAAAATGGCCAATAAAAACCCGGACAATATAGATGGCACGGGCAAAAGGGAGATAGCTTCTTACTATTATCCCCTTACAGGGCCCTATGCTTCCAGCGACACCAATATTATAGAATACCAGTTATTGTTAATGAAGCTGGCAGGCGTGGATGCCATTGCAATGGACTGGCCGGGCACCATGAATGTATTGGATTACCCAAAGAATAAGCAGAATGCCGAAGCAATGATCAACCGGCTTGACAAAGTAGGCTTGAAATATACCATCGTATATGAAGACAATAACCTGAACCTAGGCAATGCCCCTAATAAAATTACGCAGGCTCAGGCAGACATGGTCTATTTGCGGGACCATTATTTTACCAGTAATTCTTACGTAAAGGTAAACAATCAGCCTTTACTGCTTGATTTCGGGCCGCAGGCTGTTACCAGCCCTTCGGACTGGACAACTATTTTGTCTGTATTTCCTGCTGCACTCACTTTTCTTCCCCTTTGGGGCGATCAGCATGTGAATGCCGCCGGCAGCAATGGAAAAGGAGAATACTCGTGGATATATTCTTCCAATAATTACCTGTATAATTATTATCAAAGCCATACAATAAACGGTGTGCGGATGGGTTCTGCTTATATTGGTTTTAAAGATTATTACAGTGCAGGCGGGTGGGGCAGCAGCCAGCCATGGACCATTACACCCAGTGTTGCCAATTTCCAGGAAACACTGGACAAAGCTTTCCAATATAATTTTCCGCACATACAGGTTGCCACCTGGAATGATTATGGAGAAGGCACGATGATCGAACCCACCAGGGAATTTGGTTTTGGGTGCCTTGCTTATTTACAGCAAAAAACAGGCGTGGTGGGGCTTAGCCAGTCAGACCTTGAATTAGTATATGAATTATACCAGCAGCGGTTGCTGTATGCAGGCAATCCAACAGAGCAGGCAAGGCTTAACCAGGTGTTTTATTATATCGTGTCGCTGCAAATGGCAGAAGCAAGAAGTTTATTGCTGAATACGCCGGTTGAATCGCCATTGCCTGATCCCTGGAGAAATTCAGATATCGGCACAGTGGCCGCAGCAGGTTCTGCCACTTATTCAAACGGCAGCTTTACAGCCAGAGCTTCGGGGGCAGACGTATATGGCACAGCCGATGAATTTCATTATATCTACCAGCCGGTAACAGGTGATGCAACCATCACTGCAAAAGTGACCGCTATTGCCAATACCAACGAATGGGCAAAGGCAGGGCTGATGGTAAGGGAAACACTGGCAACCGGTTCAGCCAATGCGGCCATTGTTATTACCCCTTCTCATGGAACTAATTTCCAGTACAGGGCTGTTGCCGCAGGTGCCACCACAAATGTTGAAGGCAACAGTGTGACTGTTCCGTATTGGTTAAGGCTTGTCCGTTCGGGAGATGCCATTACCGGTTTTTATTCTCCTGACAGTGCCGTATGGACGCAATTAAGCACCGTAAATATTTCAATGGCATCGCAGGTGTATGTAGGCATGATGGTTACTTCACACAACGATGGCACACTTACCAATGGTATTTTCTCCAATGTATCGGTAAAAGGGCCTGTTGCCATCACTTCTTTTTCGCCCGCTTATGGCCTTACCGGTTCATTGGTCACTATTAAAGGAAAATATTTTACGGGTACCACGGCAGTTGACTTTGGCGGTACGCTGGCAGCATCTTTTTCCGTAGTGTCAGATACTGTTATTACTGCAGTTGTGGGTGCAGGGCAAACGGGCAATATCAATATAATCACACCGGGCGGCAATGCAAGCAAAGCAGGCTTTACTTACCTGCTGTGCAACGGGCAGGCAACAACGCTGGCCTCCAATATCAGTGGTGCCGGTTATCAATGGCAGGTGAATACAGGCACGGGCTTTTATAATATACCGGATAATTCTTTTTATGCGGGCACCACAACGGCGGTATTACAATTAAAAAATGTTCCTTCCCCCTGGAACGGTTATCAATACCGCTGCGTGGTGAATGGCAGCTACAGCAATATTTTTTCGCTGCAGTTTGTGAACAGATGGCTGGGTACGGCAAGCACAGCATGGGAAAATCCTGCCAACTGGAGTTGCGGCACGGTGCCCGATGCTTATACCGATGTTGAAATAAATACAGGCACCGTCACGGTAAATTCGGCTGTTACTATAAGGAGCCTGGCGCTGAAGCCCGGCGTAGTGTTTACAGTGAATACAGGTTACAGTATTACCCTTAATCACTAAGGGTTACAATAAACTGTAACGGGTCGTGTGATTTTATTTAGATTTGTTGCCCGAAAAATAAAGGGGCTTTGTTTATAAAAATTGCTTGCCAGTGAGGAACTACCATTTTGTATACAGGTTAAGTTTAACTGCTTTAGTTACTTTCCTAACGGGAACGGCTATCTCCCAGTCTATTCTTTCTTCAAAATTCAAAGAGCTGGATGCTGCTATAGAAAATGCTGCCGGGTATGACAGCGCAAGGGTAAGGGAAATAGACAGCATCCAGAGAAAGATTGTGCAGTTATCCTCCAATGATGCCGCGGCCGCATATGATTTGAGCATCCAGCAATATAATCACTACAAGGTTTTCAAATACGATTCTGCTTATGAATATGCCCGCCGGGCGCAGCAAATTGCTTACCGACTGCAGGATAAAGAGAAGATTGTAAACTCGAGCATCATCCTGAATTTTACCCTGCTCTCTTCTGGATTGTTCAAAGAAACAGGCGACTCGCTGAAGATGATCAATACCATAGGATTGGGCGATAATATCAAAGCGGAATATTATGCATTAAGGGCGAGGTATTGCTATGACCTTGCGGATTATGCAAGGGATGGATTTTATACGCCTGTTTATGATAAGGAAGGAGGTGTTTACCTTGATACTGCACTGCGGTTTTATTCTCCTTCATCATTTGCCTATTCTTATTATGCAGGACTGAAGGATATACGATCCGGCAATATGCAAAGGGCAAAAGAAAATTTTATTGCCATGCTTGCCAGGGGCGGCCTTACCGAGCATGAGATTGCATTAACTGCTTCCACGCTGAGTGATATCTATATTCAAACCGGTTCCGTAGATTCTGCTATTTCACTGCTGATAGATGCAGCAATTGCCGATATAAAATCATCTACTAAGGAAACCTCCGCCATGTTCAACCTGGCGCAGCTGCTGTATAAAAAAGGCGATGTAAAAAATGCATCCAAGTATATTGAGTATGCCATTAATGATGCCGCTTTTTACGGTGCAAGGCAGCGGAAAGTACAGTTGATTACCATCCTTCCTTTAATTGAAATGGAAAAGATCAACCAGGTGGAATCGCAGAAAAAAGTGCTGCTCACTTATGCCATTACCAGCACGCTGCTGCTCCTGCTGGTGATCCTGCTGGGTATCACTATTTACCGCCAGGTAACCAAACTGAAGCATGCCCAAAATATTATTTACGCTGCCCACCTGAAAGAGCAGGCTGTGAACCAGCAACTGGCAGAACGCAATACGCAGCTTTCTGAAGTGAACAATAAGCTGTCTGAGCTGAACAGCCAGCTATCGGTGGTGAACTCCAAGTTGTCGGAAGCCAATAAGATAAAAGAAGAGTACATCGGTTATTTCTTTAATGCCAATTCGGAATTTTTTAACCGTATTGAGCGGTTTAAAAAATCGGTGGAGCAAAAAGTGAACGACCGTAAGCTGGACGAAATAAAATTCATCGTAAACAATATCAACCTGCGCAGGGAAAAGGAAGACCTGTTAAAAAATTTTGATAAGGCCTTTCTTAAGCTTTTTCCCCATTTTATCGATGAGTTCAACCAGTTGTTTCACGAAGAAGACCATTTTGAGCTTAAGGACGGGGAAATCCTGAGCACCGACCTGAGAATTTTTGCCCTTATAAGAATGGGCATTCATGACATTGAAAAGATTGCCCAGATACTGGAATATTCTATTAATACCATCAATACCTACAAAACAAGGATCAAGAAAAAATCAATTGTTCCAAACGAGGAGTTTGAGGCAAGAATTATGAATATAAGAACAAAGTAATCAAGGCTTATAAATCTCCAAAATAATCATATTTTAATTGTATTAATTTATAGCCAAACAATTGAATGTCAATATTTTGATTTGTTAAAAAACTATGTTTCTGCAAATATTTACTATACTAAAGAAATATAAGTTGCCGCAGGGCGCCCCGATAATTTAAATTCGTTTTGTAAAATAATAATAACGATTGTGCTACAGTTTTTCGCTAAAAATCCGGTGAACATGCCAATAAGGGTGATTAGCAGCAAAGGCGGTTTTATTGCCATATTTTAAATAACAAGCGCCGGGTCATCTTTACCGGCATTTGGCATCTTACCTCTTTCAATTCCTGTGCAACTTCATTATTAGGTTACCGAAACGAATGAATGATAAACATTAAATTTTTTAAAAGACCATTGCTTATGCTAAAATTCCCTTCTTTCCTTCGCGGGGTGTTTTTTTTGTCGTTAATGATTGTTTCTGCCGGTGCTTTTGCACAGGAAAAAACCATTACCGGCTTTGTTAAAGATCAAAAAGGAAACCCGCTTTCCAAGGCCACCGTCTCTGCTGAAGGGGGCAAGGAACAACTGACTGCTGCAGACGGTACTTTTTCTTTATCCGTTCCGGCCGGCGTGAATTCATTGACAGTATCATTTACTGAATATGAAACAGAGACAGTGAATATAAAGAATAAAACAAACGTAATTGTAGTGCTTAAGCACAGCGTGGCATTGCTGGACTCCGTGGTAGTGGTAGGATATGCCACACAACGGAGAAAAGATGTTACCGGCGCTATTTCTTCAGTAAAAGGTGAGGATGTAAAAAATATGCCCACCCTGAACGTGGCTGATGCCCTGCAGGGCAGGGTAGCCGGTGTGGAAGTGGTAAAGTCCTCCGGTGAGCCGGGTGCTAAATCACAGATCACTATCCGCGGGGTTTCTTCATTGAATCAGCCGGACCCTTTATATATTATTGATGGTGTCCGCTCTTCGGGTAACAATGTGAACCCACAGGATATCGCCACTTATGATGTATTGAAAGATGCCAGCGCAGCAGCTATTTACGGTGCAGCGGCGGCAGGCGGTGTAATATTAATTACCACCAAGCAGGGTAAAGGCAGCACACCTACGATCAACTTCAACAGCCGCTATGGTATTACCACGCCAAGGGTAATTAAATTATTGAATAAAGCAGATTTTGTTCGTTACAAGCAATTAATGGACGATGCCAAATATAATAATCCCAACCTCCAGGAGGAGATAGCTGCAATGCCTGATTATGATTGGGTAGACGCATTGTACAATAATGGAGTGGAACAGAATTACAATTTATCTATTTATGGTTCTACTTCCGCTGTTAATTATTATGTATCAGGGATGCATAATAATACCAAAGGAGTATTTATTGATAATGCCTCCACTATGGATGCCATCAGGGTTAATAGTGATATCAAAATATCAAAGAGCGTAAAAGTAGGCGAACAGATATATGCATATAAAAAGCTTACAACTCCTGTAAAAACAGATGTTGTTGCTGCGCCTTTCCGCACAGTACCTACCGGGGCTGCTTATTCTGATGATCCGGAATTTCCCTGGGGTACATTTCCATACGGATTTGACGGTGTAAATATAATGGCACAGGTAAAAACAGCCAGCTTTGATTTTCCTGAAGATAATTTCCAGGGCAATGCCTATGTGGAAATTAAGTTGCCGGTTAAATACATGACGTTTAAAACCACTGTTGGCTATACTTCCCAAAACTGGGAAAATGATATTTATTACAGGAATTATACCCAAAACCCCAATACACCAAGTGTAACAACCCTTTACAGGAACGTGGGCAAATATCAACAATCTTTGCTGGCTTCGGTATTGGCTTACGACCATACATGGGGAGCACACACACTCAATTTATTGGGAGGATATGAACAATACAAAAATTTTTCCAGCAATATCCGGGGGATTGTATCTCCTGTATTAGGTACATCCTTTGGCTATATTCCTGCTAATGGAGCTACTTATAAGGTGGATGGCGGGTACGATCCTAATGGCTTGGTAAAATCGGTTTTCGGCAGATTAAACTATGATTTCTCTAAAAAAATGTACATAACCTTAAACTGCCGGCGTGATATGAACTTTACGGTATTTGGCCCTGAAAACCGGGCGGGTGTTTTTCCATCCGTTTCTGCAGGCTGGAGGATCAGTGATGAACCATTTTTCTCAAAAGCACTGCCTTTATTCGGCAACCTCAAGTTCAGGGCAAGCTACGGGGAATTGGGCAATAGCGCTATTCCTCCATATAAGTTTACAACAACTTATATAAACCTCGGCCAGCAAAATTTTGGCAACGGAGCGCCTACTGAACTGTCATACACACAAGAAGGTTTTCAGAATAATGATATCAGGTGGGAAACAATCAAAGAAACAAATATCGGATTAGATGGAGATTTATTGGATGGTAAGATATTTTTCAGTATTGACTGGTACAATAAGACTACAAAAGATCTATTATACCAGGTGCCTGTTCCTTTTAGTTCCGGTGTGCCTTTCAGCAGCATCAATGCATTGGGCGGAGCATCCCCAGGAGCTATTTATACTAATATAGGTTCTGTAAGGAACAGAGGGTTTGATATTGCTGTTGGCTATAAAGACAATATAAAAGATTTTAAATATTCTGTAAGCTTTGCCGGCTCTATCAACAGCAATAAAGTAATTACACTGGATGGCAATGATGACCAGCCGCTGGTAGATGGCGATAATAATTATCCTGCTACATCGGATGGTGTTTGGAAAGGAGAAAAATTAACAAGGACCTTTGCAGGTCATTCTTTTGGTGAGTATTGGGGGCTTATAGCAGACGGTATTTATCAAACAAATGAGGAAGCGGCAAGCGGCCCCACCTTTAACGGCAACATTCCCCTGGCAGGAGATTTAAGGTACAGGGATATTTCGGGGCCGGAAGGAAAACCTGATGGGGTGATCAATAATTTTGATAAAACATTTATCGGTAACCCATATCCTAAACTTTCTTATGGTATAAATATTACAGCAAGCTGGAAAAAATTTGACCTTGCTATGTTGTGGAATGGTGTAGCAGGCGTTGATCTGTACAATGGTATGCTGCCTTATGAAATTGCAGGAATGAATGGAGGCAATGTAACATCAGATGTTTTCAAAACTTCTAACTTCAACGGAAACGGCGTTACGTCCTTACCTGCTATTCAATCTGGTTATGGAAATTACAGTAACCCCAGCAGCTTCTTTGTTGAAAATGGCGCTTACTTAAAATTGAAAAATATTCAACTGGGTTACAATCTTACAGGTAAATTCTTTCAAAAACTGAGGATAAAAAATGCAAAAGTGTATGTAATGGGGAATAACCTTTTTTGTATCACTAACTACAGGGGCACAGATCCTGAAATCGGAAGCCAGTTTCCGACTTATGATTTAGGAAATGTTATTAATAATACTGCTTCTGCTTCTAATTCCGGCACTACTACAAGGGGATTGGACCGGGTAGCAAGGTACCCAAGCGTAAGAACTTATTCATTTGGTATAGACATTACATTTTAATTAAAAAATAACAAGCTTGTTATGAGGAATATATTTATAGTTTTATTATTGGCATTTACTGTAGCATTTTCAGGTTGTATTAAAGACCCCAAAAACATAGCGCCTGTTGACCAGGTTACAAATGCTGATTACCCAAAAACATTAAATGACCTGGAAACATTTCTTGCATCCGGTTATCTCAACCTGAGAAAAGACGGTATGTTGTATGGTCAAAACTTATTGCCTTTTATTTTGGGCCCCAGCGACCACTCTGTAATGGTGGGTGATATCGGTTATTCTGACAGAAATTTTATTGCGAAAAACAACATCAACCTTTATAATGGTATTAATACCAACCTGTGGGAAGGCCTTTACCTTGGAGTAAAAAATATGAATGTATGCCTTGAAAGAGCTGACTTTTTAGAAAAGAATAATCCCTTATTAAAGCCTGATATTGATGATATCCGCGGGCAGGCGCTGTTTTTAAGGGCGTGGTACTATTTGCACCTGGAATGTTTTTACGGGGAAAAATACATTGATATGAAAGAGCCGGAAAATACCGATGTGCTGGGTGTGCCTTTGCTTACTGCAATGCCTACATCTTTTGAAGAAACACGCCAGCCAAGAAGTTCCGCATACAAAGTATGGAATCAGGTAATAGAAGACCTGCAATCATCCATCGCAAAGCTGCACGGTATTCAACGTGATGCAGCCAATGCAGGCAAGGCAACAGAATGGGCTGCAAAAGCATTGCTTGGCAAAGCTTATGTGTTTACCCAGCAATGGGACAAGGCAAAACCTGTACTGGAAGATGTGATCAACAATAGCGGTAAATCATTAATGTCTTTCAACAAATACAGCAACGCATTTAACGGCAATCCTGCTAATGAATTTAATGAAGAATCATTGTGGGAGTTGAATGTAGAGCGGGTAAAAGGCACAGGCAATGGTATCAGTGACATTACACCTACATCCAATCTTACTACGGGCATGGGTAAATTCTGGGGGCCTTCTGTATTGTGCTATGATGGCACCGAAATTGATTTTGGCAGCGCCCGGAGCGCCGCCGGCTTCAGCAATTATTTCTGCCATGATAAAAACCTGCGCCGTTTTGGTTTTACACTGCCACCTTATACACTGGTGGATAACTGGCGTTTCAATCCCGGAAGTGCCCCAACTGCAATTGTTCCTGCAAAAGTGATCGATTCAAATTATGTAGTTCAGTCGCTGGCATTCCGTGCTAATAAAACTGCAGACCCCCGTTTGTATGTTAATACATTGCAGCCCTGGGTTGATAGTGTAACAGATGCTTACGGGTTATCCAGTTCTACCGGACGAAGGGATCCCAGCGGAAGAGTACCAGTGATCCGCAATATTTATATTGGTATTAACGTAACCGATCCTACAAAATATCATGGATGGGCATTCAAAAAATACCAAACCATAGACAATAGTATTTATACTTACAATGAATGTGACGGTTCAAATATTTATATTCTTCGCTTGGCAGATGTGTACCTGTTGTATGCTGAAGCATTAAAAAATTTGGGTGAAAACGCCACAGCACTGGAATATATCAACAAAGTGCACCGCAGGGCATATAACCAGCCAATTAATTCTCCATCGCCTTACGATTATGCATCATTAACTGCTGCCACTAAAGCAGCTCCATCAGATGTAAATCTTATTAATAATCCCTTGGCCTACGAAAGATGGGCAGAGTTGTTTCTGGAAGGGCATTGGTGGTTTGATATTTGCCGCTGGGGTAATAATACTCATAATGACAATCCCAATTTCGGGCAAAATGAAGCGAACTATTATTCTGTGTTTTCGATGGAATCACAAGACCCTGCTAATCCTGTAGAAACTGCTAAGATAAAATGGTCAGGATATTCTTATTGTTTCCCTATACCGGGCAATGAATGGGACGTGAACACCGCCATGCAGCAGCAAAGAAATAACCCGGGGTATTAATTGCCAAATGAGAAAAGTAAATTGATACAAACCCAAATGAAAAAGATAGTACCTGCCATATTATTGATTGCTTTCTTCGGCTGCAAAAAAAACGAAGAAAATAAGAATATTGATTTTTCAACGCTGGTGCTTACGGAATATGATGCGGTGCCTGTTACAAAAACAAGCACTAAAAAAGTATTTGTACACCTGATGCCCTGGTTTGAAACAAAAGAAACCAATACCCCGGCTAATACCTGGGGTATGCACTGGAGAATGAATACCCGTAACCCTGATAATATAACAGGCGGGAAAAGGGATATTGCTTCTTATTACTATCCATTAACGGGGCCTTATGCTTCAGGAGATAAAGACCTGATAGAATACCAACTGCTGCTGATGAAACTCAGCGGTATTGATGGAGTGTTCTTTGACTGGCCGGGAACATTGCCTGTTAACGACTACGCATTGATGGTAAGAAATACAGAGAAAATGATAGATCAGTTGAACAAAGTGGGATTAAAGTTTGCCATAGTGTACGAAGACCAGAACCTCATTAACCATACAACAAATTATGTAACCCAGGCGCAAGCAGATATGAATTACATGGCTTCACACTATTTTTCAAAGTCAAATTACGAAACAGTGAACGGCCAGCCATTGCTGATGTGCTTTGGGCCGCAGGCGATCATGGATCCTGCACAATGGACAAGCGTATTTTCAGTTTTATCTCCCAGGCCTGCATTTGTTCCGCTATGGTATAAACAAGGTTTCGCAGGCGCCAATGCAGCAGGTCAGTTCGCATGGGTGGTGCAGGGAAATACAAACAGCCTTTCAAGCTTTTACAACAGCAGTTCTTCAGGAATAAAAATAACAGCAGCCTATCCCGGTTTTAAAGATTATTACACTGCCGGCGGCTGGCCCGATAACATTAACTGGGAAATAGCTTACAACGGTACAGGTACATTCAGCACCACGCTGGATATGGCCCTGGCGACATCCAATCCTTACCTGCAATTGGTTACCTGGAATGATTACGGTGAAGGCACCATGATAGAACCGACCAATGAATTTGGTTATGGGTTCCTTACGCTATTGCAGCAAAAACTTGGTGTATCAACATTTACACAGGCTGATTTGGAAAATGTAAAAAAATTATTTGACATGAGAAAAGCTTACGCCAGTAATACAACCTATCAAAAAGCTTTAAGCCAGGTATTTTATTACATGGTATCGTTACAAATGAATAAAGCAAAAGAAATTTTAGATCAGATTAATTAATAACAGTTCGCTTTGATTAATAAAAGAAATATTATCCTTTTTGTTTTGCTGTTGACGGTCAAGCCGCTTTTTGCCCAGAACGAATTGGTGCAGGTAATGCAAAATGTTCAACTTGGCTTTTATCTTGATGCTGCGGGTGTGCCTGTTTATAAAATCAATTATGGTGCAAAAGAAGTAATCAAACCGTCCCATCTCGGCATTAAATTGGTAGATAGTGCAGCGTTGGATGCACACTTTGCATTGGTGGGGGCAGATAGTACAGAAGTAGACGAAATATGGCAACCGGTATTGGGAGAGGTAAAAAATATACGCAATCATTATAAGCAATTGGATGTGCACCTGCAGCAAACTACTACGGGACGCCTGCTGGATATAATATTCAGGATATTTGAAGATGGTGTAGGGTTTCGCTATGAACTGCCTCACCAGCCCCGCCTGGATTATTTTATTGTATCAGATGAATTAACGCAGTTTAGTTTGGCAGGCGATTACCAGGCATTCTGGATACCCGGCGATTTCAATACCAACGAATACCCATACACTAAATCAAAGATCAGCGAGATCAACAGCCGTTCATTTTTGCAGCGGAAAGATGAAATAACTATGGGGACGATCACTGATTTTACATCTGTACAAACACCACTAATGCTGAAAAGCAGCGATGGCCTGTATATTAATATTCACGAAGCAGCACTGGTGGATTATCCTGCCATGCAGCTGCATGTAGACAATGCAAATTACCAGTTAACATCCAGGCTGGTGCCCGATGCTTATGGCAATAAGGCTTATTTGCATACGCCGAGCCATACACCATGGCGCACTATTATAATAAGCGATAAAGCTGCTGATATTCTCACATCGAAAATAATATTGAACCTGAATGAACCCAGCCATATTACAAATACATCATGGATAAAGCCAATGAAATTTGTAGGAGTATGGTGGGAAATGCAAACAGCCAAAGGCACCTGGGCTTATACAGATTACCCTGACAGCACAGATGCAAAAGGGAAGCTTATTCCCAATGGAAAGCACAGTGCCAATACGGCTAATGTTAAACGTTATATTGACTTTGCAGCCGCCAACGGTATACAGGGTGTGCTGGTGGAAGGGTGGAACACGGGATGGGAAGCCTGCTGCGACAGGTGGAGGGAAAATGTTTTTGATTACGTAACACCCTATCCCGATTTTAATGTAAAAGAATTGCAGGCGTATGCTGCCCAAAAAGGCGTGCAAATGATCATGCACAATGAAACAGGCAGCGCTGCCACCGATTATGAAAGGCAGCTTGATACGGCATACAGGTTTATGAACGAGTTTGGATATAAGTCTGTAAAAACCGGTTATGTAGGCAAGCTGGTGCCCCGCGGAGAATTTCATGACGGGCAATGGATGGTAGATCATTACCTGCGGACAGTTGAAAAAGCAGCGGAATACAAAGTGATGATTGATATACATGAAGCCGTGCGGCCAACAGGATTAAACAGGACATATCCCAACTGGCTGGCCTGTGAATCTTCCCGTGGAAATGAATACTATGCTTTTGGCAGCGGCAATGCTATTGATCATGAAACCATACTGCCTTTTACCCGCCTGATGGGTGGGCCAATGGATTATACGCCGGGTATTTTTAAGCTGACACATTACAGGGCCGATACAACCAGGAGATTCCATTCAACACTCTGTAAACAGTTAGCCCTGTACGTTACTATGTACAGCCCTTTGCAAATGGCTGCCGATCTGCCTGAAAATTATGAAGCGCATAAGGATGCATTTCAATTTATTACTGATGTGCCGGTGGATTGGGACGATACAAAGATTATTGGCGCAGAGCCCGGCGATTATATTACCATTGCCCGTAAAGGAAAAGGAACGGATAACTGGTTTATCGGCGCTATTACAGGAGAAAACAGCAGGGATATCAATGTAGATCTTGCATTTTTAGATAAGGATAAAGAATACGAAGCAGTAATATATGAAGATGCGCCCGGAACAGACTGGCTTCATAACCCCGAAGCATATGCGATAAAAAAAATAAAGCTCAGTGCAAAATCAAAACTGGCGTTACGCCTGGGAAGCGGTGGAGGCGCAGCAGTTTCAATTTTTTCAATTACATCAAAAAAATAAAAACCAGCAAAACAGGCAACTGTTAACTTTTATTAATTAAAACAAAAACGAGAAACAAAATGAAAAAACTTAAAAATGCAATGCTCCTTGCAGCATCAGGGTTACTGGTAACAGCCCTTGTTACTACGTCTTGCTCAAAGGATGACAACCCTCCATCAGGTACAGCGCCAACTATTACAACTGTAAACCCTGAGCATGGCCCTGTAGGCGCATCTGTTGCTATTACAGGCGCAAATTTATCAGGTGCTACTGTAAAATTTAATGATGTGGACGCTACTGTTTCAGGCGGAACTTCCACGCTTATTAATGTTACCGTGCCCGAGGTTCCTGTTGGCGCTGCAACTATTAAAGTAACTACTTCTGCAGGTACAGTAAGCCATGCTTTTACTGTAGATGCTCCTGCACTAAGCTCAGATGATGTTGCTAAAGAAAGTCTTGTAGCGCACTGGAGATTTAATGATACAAAAAAAGAAGATTCTTCTAATGCCGATGTAGAAAGCGCTACCGGTGCAACTACATTTATTGCAGGAAAAATTGGCAAAGGGTTACAATTCACTAATGCTTATTTAATATACCCCATATTTGATAAATTCAATAATGACCCTACTTTGTTAGCAGACGGGTTTACGATTAGCTTTTGGGGTAAAATACCAGTTAATACCAAGTACACTTCCATCGTTCAATTGAATGGTAATATCGGCGACATCTTCGGTTTGATAGGGTTGGCACATCGTAAAAATCCTGATGCCGCAAATCCTGGAAATGGCATATTTGATTTTGATGGTACGTTGACCCATGTTAATGGTGATGGTACACATTCATTAGCATTTGCCGGTGCTTTGGAAGGAACCAGCGTTGAAGGTTTTGGCTCTTTTGCCGATACCGCCTGGACATTTATAACCATGACTTATAGTGATGCTACCAGGAAAATAACTTATTATGGTAATGGCATCAAGGTGGGAGAAAAAGAAGTTCCGACTTCAGTAATACCTGCTGATCAAAAGCTTGAATTAGTTACTACAGCTTCTTCTGCTACAAGCACCAGCAAATTCAGCTTCGGCTCATTAAATACAAATCCTCCTTTTGCTGTGGGTAATCCTGTTGCAGATTGGCAGGGAGCCAACTTTACAGGAGCACTGGATGATGTGAGGATATTCAAGAAAGCATTGTCTCAGGCAGAAGTTACAGACCTTTATTCAAGGGGCAGCGCAGGAAATTAATTTTTAAGTTGAAAACCAAATACAAAATGAGAAAGCTGCTGCACACAGCAGCAGCTTTCCTTTTTTAATGCCGTACACTTTAATGCGATTAAATCCTAAAAGCAGTTGTATGTTTTACTTAAACCGGGTGCAATCAAAAATATTATTGTTTACCCTTCTTGCCATATTTACCCTGCAGGCCTGTGCGCAGGAACACATGCGTGATTCCGAGCTGAAAAATCTCCCGGAGTTCCAGTTGCCGCTCACTGATAAAAAATTAGTGATCGCACACTGCATGACGCATATCATCAGTTATAAGGGGCATCCCTTTGAAGATGGCTGCAATCCCGAATACTATCCTGTTGCCGGCAATGCATCATCTCCTATTGGTGGCTTAACGCAGGTGAATGTGATGGTGGACAGGTACATGAAAGATTCATCGCTGGAAGCGGCAGTGGAATTTGAAATGCGTGCCGCCAAACGCTGCGGTATTGACGGCTTCCAGTTCTATTATACACTGGGCGATAAATTCAAAGACGAAGTGATTGAAGCTTACTTTAAAGTAGCCGATGAAAAAAATATTGACTTCAAATTCACTTTCTGTTTTTCTCATCCCCAGGTGGAAGGAAAAGACGAGAACATGAAACTGGTGGAATTTGCCAGCAGGGTAAAAGCCATCATGGACCATGTTGGTAAAAACAATGACCACTGGCTGAGGACACCTGACGGGAGGCTGCTTGTTTACCTCTGGTACGGCGAGCAAATTGCAGATATACCATGGGAAAACATGGAAGGGCATTCACCTGCATTCTTTGCTGCGGAAGCATATAAAAAATTGGCCAATGCATTAGGCGAACGCTTTGCCTGCATGTATTCCATCAATGAAAAAATGCCTAAATCAACGTTGAATAATATTCTTGATTATTTCCCATCAGTTTGGATGTGGACACAGGCCTATGCGTCTGAAGGATATGACGAAACAGTGGCTGCTGTTTGTAAAAAACGGGGAAGGCCTTACACTGTTTCTGCGTTCCCTGATTTTTATACTTCAAAAGTTTTAAAGGCCGGCACATGGGATATACTGGACGCTGCTGATGCTGCAAGGGCGGGCAAGGCCGTGATAGAAAGAAAGTATATGGAAACAGGCCTTTCAGAAACATTCCGCAGGCAATTGTCTTTTGCCGTTACGGATAATACACCTATTGTAAATATTATTACCTGGAATGATTACCCTGAAGGCCATCATTTTGCACCGGAAGTAAACCATAACTATGGATTTTCCATATTGCTGAAGTATTACAAAAGCCTTTTGAAAAACGAGCCTTCTCCTTACCGGGACAGGGATGTTGCCATTGCATTTTTTAAAAAATACAGGAAAGACGTAAAGCCGGATCCTTATGATATTAAAGTAGTGTCATTAGGAAAAACCACGCAAACAAATTTTGAAGATTCAATTGAAGTAGTGACCATATTGCAACAGCCGGCGCAATTGGTGGTAAACGGAGAAACGGTAAATGTTCCTGCAGGATTGGCTTCCACAAGATTCAGGTCACAGCCCGGCGCAGTAAAAGTAGCTATTCAAAGAAACGGGATAGTCACAAAAAGCTTCACAACACCGGAATGGATAACAGACAAACCGTTGCGTACAGACAGGATTACTTATTCTTTTGACACAGAATTCGATAATTTTAATAAAGATATTTTCGGCGACAGGCAGCCATTGTTTTCTACCCAGTATAATGAAGACATAAATGGAAAAATGCACAGTAGCCAGTAACTACATGGTCGGCAGGACCGGTTACCAATATCCAAAACATTTTCAATATGCTCAATTTCGATGCGGTGATCTTTGACATGGATGGTGTGATCACCAAAACAGCAGTAGTGCATTCAATGGCATGGAAAAAAATGTTTGATGAATATCTCCGCTACAGGGAAAAAAAATACAATGAGCCCTTCGTTGCATTCACCCACGCCAATGACTATCTTCCTTATATAGATGGCAGGCCACGCTACCAGGGTGTGGACAGGTTCCTTCGTTCAAGAGGAATAGAGTTACCTTTTGGCGATGCCAATGATGAGCCAGGCAAAGAAACTGTATGTGGCCTTGGCAACAGGAAAAATGAATTTTTTAATAAAGTGGTTGAAGAAGATGGTGTGGGTTTGTACAGTTCAACGGTAAAGCTGGTAAAAGATCTTTTGGATACCGGCATTAAAACCGGCGTTGCTACTTCCAGTAAAAATTGTGAGCTTATTCTTACCAAAGCAGGGATCACAGATCTTTTTCAAACGCAAGTAGATGGGGTGGTTTCGGCGCAGATCGGTTTGAAAGGTAAACCGGAGCCGGACATTTTTACCACTGCTGCTGATAACCTTGGGGTGCAATACAACCGGGCAGTGGTAGTGGAAGACGCCGTATCTGGTGTGCAGGCTGGTGCCAAAGGAAATTTCGGTTTGGTGATAGGAGTAGCAAGAGAAGAAAATGAGGAAGAATTAAAAAATAACGGCGCTGACGTAGTAGTGAAAGATCTTGATGAGATCAGTATTGAAAAAATTGATACATTGCTGCTTGCAAAAAAGCGTAAATAGCGCTTTGTACAAATCAAAACACTGCTATATGAAAAAAAAGCCCCTGTTAAGTTTCTGGCAACTGTGGAATATGAGCTTCGGCTACATAGGTATCCAGTTTGGTTTTGCTTTGCAAAACAGCAACCTCAGCCGCATTTTTGAAACACTTGGCGCCAAGCAGGATGCTATTCCTGCATTATGGATCGCAGCCCCGCTTTCGGGCCTTATCATCCAGCCTATCATTGGTTACATGAGCGACAGGACATGGAACCGCCTTGGCCGCCGCAAACCATATTTTTTAACAGGCGCCATTCTTGCATCATTGGCATTGTTTATTCTTCCTAATTCTCCTGCATTGTGGGTGGCAGCTGGTATGTTGTGGATGCTGGATGCATCTATCAATATTACGATGGAACCCATGAGGGCCTTTGTAGGTGATATGTTGCCGGATGAACAAAGAACGCAGGGCTTTGCCATGCAAACATTTTTTATTGGTGCAGCTTCTATTGTTGGCTCCATGCTGCCTTACATGATTACCAACCTGCTAAAGGTTCCCAATACTGCACCGGAAGGTGTCATCCCGCCATCAGTACGCTTTGCTTTTTATACCGGTGGTGTAATTTATATATGCGCTGTGTTGTGGACGATTTTTACCGTTAAAGAATACTCACCGGAAGAGCAGGCTGCTTTTGATGCACATGAAAGAGATGAGGCTGCAAAAGAAGGCAATGAATTAGTTCTTGAAACTAAAAAATACTATACTTCCGGATTGATTTATCTTATTGCAGGTTTGATAGTAACCTTTATTGTGTATTATGGAAAATGGGACAAAGCTTTGTACATTCTTTCACTTGGAGTTGCCGCTTACGGTATTTTAAAATTAGTGACTGCCCAGCTATTTGTTGGCGGTAAAAGAACGGGCCTGGTTGAAATTATCTATGACATGGATAATATGCCTGGTGCAATGAAGCAGCTATCGCTTATAACGGTTTTAACATGGTTCGCATTATTTGCCATGTGGATCTATAGCACCAGTGCTATAACCAGCAACAAGTACAATATGAAAGTTGATAAGGCCGTGGTAGATATGATGAGGAAGGATATTCAATCGGTTTTAACGCAGCCGCAAATTGCTGACAGTATAAAAGGCCAATTTGAAACGTTGCAGGAGGATATCAAAGAAATAGATAGATACAGGCCAAATGATAATCCTGTTACTATTTCTGTGAATCTTGCCAATCATTATGTTGACAGCGCAAATCAAGTTTTCTCAAAAAATGAAAAGATTGAACTGGAAAGAGTACAAAAGCAATATAACGATGGCGCTGATTGGGTAGGTGTGTTAAACTCGGTATACAATGGTGTTGCAGCGCTGATTGCTTTTTTGCTGCCTGTGCTTGCCAGGAGAATAACAAGGGTAAAAGCGCATTTTATCTGCCTGGTTTTGGGTGGCTTAGGATTTATATCCATATACTTTTTTGGAACTCCCAAATTATTAATTATATCAGAGATTGGTATTGGCATCGCCTGGGCGGGGTTACTCACTTTCCCTTATGCCATCTTAAGCAGCGTTGTTCCACAGAAAAAGATGGGAGTTTATATGGGAATGTTCAACTACTTTGTTGTAATACCCCAGATATTAGCTGCCGCTATACTTGGGTTATTAGTGAGATCTGTATTTAACGGTAACGCTATTTATGCACTGGTGCTGGGAGGTATTTCCATGATCATTGCCGCAGTATTAATGTTATTTGTCAAAGACGAAAAAGATAAAGTCAATTTATGAGCCTCTGGAATGTAAGCGCTGATAAGTTTATCAATGAAAAAGAAAGTATCATGCGCATGGGCAATGTGTATCAGATTGCCAACGGCTACATGGGTTACCGCGGTACTTTGGATGAATTTGGCCCGGATGAACTGGTGGGCGTTACCATAGCCGGCATTTTTGACCGTGTAGGTGAAGCCTGGCGGGAGCCGGTGAATGCGCCCAACGGCGGTTTTACACAATTGACTGTTGACGGCATTGACATTTCTGCATTGACAACTACCGTTAAAGCACATACGCAAAATCTTTCCCTTGCCAATGCTGTATTTTCCCGGGAAACAAAATATGAAGCAAACGGGAAAATGCTAACGGTAAAGTCTGCACGCTTTTTAAGTGCGGACAAACCCAACCTTGGCGTGATACAATACAGTTTCAGCTGCGATAAGGATGCTGCTGTAACGATCAATACAGGTATTGATCACAATATATGGGATTTGAATGGCAAGCATCTGGTGGATGTAACTGCAGAAAAAAATAATGATGCTCTTGTTGTTAATGCCGTTACCAATGAAACGGGGAAGAAGGTATCGGTTGCTGAAACCATTGCGTTTGATTTTGGCACAGAGTCCCATTCTGTAAATAATAATAAAAACCTTCGCTGTATCGGTCTTAATGCAGAAGCAGGAAAGGTTTACACTTTCAACAAATATTTCGCAGTACATACGGAGAATGACCCGGTTGCTGTATCTGTAAAAGATGACGCGATCAATACTGCGCTGGAAGCAAAGAAAGCAGGCTATGAAAAATGCCTGCAGGCACATGATGCAGAATGGAAAAAGAAATGGGAATACTGCGACGTAATTATTGAAGGCGATGATGAAGCACAGCAGGCGCTCCGCTATAGTATTTTTCAGTTGCTGATTGTTGCGCCGGTAAAAGGCAGCGGCAATTCCATTCCTGCAAGGGCATTGTCAGGGCAGGTATACAAAGGTGCTATCTTCTGGGACACGGAAATGTTCATGTTCCCTTTCTTCCTGTACACTTATCCTGAAAAGGCAGTGGAATTAATGCGTTACAGGATCAAGACACTGGACGGGGCAAGAAGAAAAGCACAAACTGAAGGCGTGGGCTACCAGGGCGCATTCTATGCATGGGAAAGCCAGGAGAGCGGTGATGATGCCTGTACTTATTTCAACATTGGTGATCCGAATACGGGAAGGGACCTGCGTACACATTTCAGGGATAAGCAGGTGCATATCAGCGGTGATGTAGCCATTGCCATGTGGGAGTATTTTAAACTCACCGGTGATGATTCATTGTTGCGTGAAGGCGGAGCAGAAGTAATACTGGAATGTGCCCGCTTTTGTTATTCATACGCTTATTTTAAAAAAGATAAAAACAGGTATGAGATACTGGACGTGATCGGCCCTGATGAATACCATGAAAGGGTAAACAATAATGCCTTTACCAGCATGGTGGCAAAAGCCACTTTTGAAATTGCAGAAGCGACAGTGAATTATTTAAAACAAAATCACCCCGTTGCATTTGATGCACTGGTAAAGAAGATCGCTATTGCAGATGAACTGCCTTTATTTAGTGAAGCAGCCCGCCTTGTATATGTGCCGCAACCTGATGCAAAAACAGGATTGATAGAACAATTCGATACTTATTTCTCATTAAAAGATACTACCGTAGAAGCATTAAAAGCCCAAATGATACACCCCAATGAATACCTGGGGGCAGGGCAGGGGCTGGCAGTGCCTACCAAAATTATTAAGCAGGCAGATGTGGTGATGATGCTGAACCTGTTTAAAGACCGCTATTCAAAAGAAATAAAAAAAGCCAACTGGGAATATTATGAGCCCCGTACAGAGCACGGCTCCAGCCTGAGCGCCTGCGCCTATGCGATGGTGGCGGCCGAGTTTGGTAATTTAGACTTTGCGTATAAATATTTTCTAAAAACAGCAAAAATTGACATTGAAGCTAAATACAAAGTATATGTAGGCACTATTTTCATGGGCGGCTCACATCCTGCTGCCAATGGCGGAGCGTGGATGACAGCAGTATTTGGCTTTGGCGGGGTACAGGCGAATGCGGAGAATGTTATTATCAATCCAAGGCTCTATAATAAATGGAAAACCCTGCAGTTTAATATGGCTTACAGGGAAGATGCTTTTACTGTAAAAATCACTCATTCCCGGATAGAAGTAATAGCTGCCGCCTCCAATAAGAAGAAGCATTTATTTATAATTGCCGGTAACGGTGTTAATTGCCGGCCGGGCGAAACTACCGGGCTGGATATTCCGGCTTGAGATGCATGTAAAAATGGAGATACTGAGCCTTAGCAAGAGTTGCTCTTCATCTTAAAAATTTATTCTATCTAGTTAAAGCCTACATATATTTATAAATTTAATTTTTTAATAAAAAATTGATTTTTAGTTTATTAATAAAAAAGTATAACCGTTTTCTATAAATATTTTCTATAAATATGAAATAAAAATTGCGGCCTTATTACTGCTTTTTATAAATTCGTGGAGTAAACTGGCAAGTGTTGTTCGGGATAAGTTTATCACGTTCAACATTAAATTTTTAAAACGATTGCTGTATAAAAATTCTATTCTTTTTCAAAAGCATTTTGCAGGATTCAGCAAATTATTAACGAGGTTAGCCCTGTAAGGGTTACTTATATTTATATTTTAGAAGAACCAATTAACTGCTGTATATGAAAAAAACCGGGAAGCTTATTTTACCCTTGCGCTTTAAAACCAATACTGCTGAAAAGAACGATGGCCTGTTCTCTTTTTATTCAGGCGTAAAATATGCAGGCCTTACCTCTGTAAAATGCAACCGCCTGCAGGCAGCAAAAATGAAAAAGCTGTTTTCTTTTTTTGCAGGCCTCGCTGCTTTTCTTTCTGTAAATGCTGCCAATTATTATAATGCTACAGGTGCTGCCAATGCCAACAATACTGCCAGCTGGACAACAGATGTAAACGGCGGGGCAGGCACGGCACCGGCTGATTTTGTTTCTGGTGACGTGTTTACGATCAGGACATCCAGTACATTAAATACCAATGCAGCCTGGACGGTAACCGGCAGCATCGTAATCAATGGTACGCTTACATTGTCCAACCCCCTTACGATAAATGGGGCATTCACCAATAATGGTACGTTTAACAACGGTAACCAATTGGTGACCTTTGGCACCGGCGGTGATATTGCCGGCTCAAATGCCATTACATTTTTTAATCTTACTATTAATACCACTAATGCAGCGGATATTGTTACCTTGTCAAAACTGCTTATCACTATCAGGGGCGGTAATGGTGCTGCAAACGGAAGGCTTACTTTAAACCGCGGTATCTTTAAAATAGGTGCAGGCAACACTATTGAATTTAATAATAACTCAAGCGAAAACTCCATTGATAACCCCAACCCGACAGGCACAAGTGATTTTGCCAGCACAGGCATCAATGGTGCAGACGGTGGTAAAATTGTGGCATTGAACGGAAGCGGGGCGAACTTTACATTCCTTGGCAGCGGGTTAACCACTTTATATGATTTTTCTATCGGCACTGCAGTAGGGCAGGGCAACAGAACGATCAAGCAAACCAATCCCAACGTATTGATAAATGGCACGCTTTCCATTTTTGATAACCAGGGAAAATGGCAGACCAATTCTCCTGCTTATGGCCCTGCTTCCACGCTTTCAAGAAACAATAACGGCCAGCAATATACGCCCGGTGGTAATGACACCAAAGAATGGATAGGCGGCGGCCCCGCTACTATCGGCGTAACACCAGGTTATCCCAACAATGTAACACTGGCCAATTGCGGAACCTCTGCTTCTAATTACAATGGCAACCAGTACGGCGTAAAGTTATCAGGTACCTGGGCCATCAACGGCATATTGCAGGTGGGCACTACAACTGCCACAGGCTATGTTGATCTTAATAACAGTGGTAATACCAGTACCAATAATTTCTTCACCTGCGGCGGGGTTATCATACAAAGTAATTCCAAACTGGCGGCGCCCGGCAATGACCTTACTATTAAAGGAGATTTTCTTCGTACAGGCGGCACCGTTGGTACATTTATTCCCAATACCGGAACGGTGGTTTTTAATGGTGCCGGCACTGCTGCCGCTCCACAAACTATAAAGGCAACGGATGGCTCTGTTACCCAGTTTTATAACCTGAATGTCAATAACGGCACTTATGTTACATTAAACAGCCCTGCCACCTTGCTGCCTAACGGCGTTCTTATACTTACCTCTGGAATCATTGAAACGAGCACTGCTAATATCTTAACGGTTAGCAATCCCGCTGCTGCTGCTATTATCGGCGGCAATGCCACTACTTTTATAAATGGCCCTGTCAGGTGGAGCCAGGTGCCTGCCGCCGGCAATTATGTATTTCCTGTTGGTAAAGGCACCAGCTACCTGCCGTTCACGCTGGCGCCTAATACCAATACAGCGAACGTAGTAACAGTGGAAGCGTTTGACAGCGATTGTGCCGGTACACCCGACAACCTCACTGTTAACAGCATCAGCCATACAGAATACTGGTCTTTGGCTGCATCACCTGCATTTACTTCAGGATTATCTTCTGTATCTGTTGCAAGGCCTGCGGCTATTGCATCACCGTTTAATGCGTTGGCAAAAAGTTCTGCTGCAAACGGGGTGTATTCTGCGGTAGGCGGAACTGCAGGAGGGAATACGGTAATTAATTCAGCAGGCATTGGCACAGCCACTCCTGTATATTTTGTAATTGCAGAAGCACCGCTTTCCATTACCGTGGTAAGTGTTACAACGGCTACCTGCGTTGCAGGCAGTACCGGCAGCATTACCGTTTCGGGCAGCGGTGGCCTTCCGCCGTATCAATACCAGGTTGATAACAACGGCTATTCTGCCAATAATGTATTTAATAACCTTAGCGATGGCGATCACACCGTTTCAATAAAAGATGCGGACAATACCATTGTGGATTCAGTTATTACGGTATCTGCTATTATACTTACAAAAGATACCACGCTCTGTGCATCTGCTCCTGTAAACCTTACAGCTTCGGGCGCAGGCACTAATTACAGATGGACAGCCAATACTGCTCCTGCTGTGGCCAACTTAAGCGCTGCTACGGGGCAAGCGGTTACGGCTACCCCAACCGCTACCACCACCTATACAGTAACGGTTGATATTGCTGACCCAACCAATAACCTGCTTACCAATGGCGGGTTTGAAACAACGGGCGGATTCACTTCTACTTATATTTTGCATACCTGCGTTGCCTATGCATCATCTACCGGTGGTGCACCTTGGCCCTGTGCCGGTAATACACCTCCCGGTCCTTATCCTGTGAACCACAATGGCATTTATAAAGTAGCGTCCAATGCACAGGGGCTTTGTACAAACCTTGCCAATTTTGGCGCTCACAGCGGTAATAGTATGATGGTTATTGACGGGCCTAACGATCCTTCCTATACGACAGCAGCGGCGTGGAGCCAGGTAGTAAATGGTTTAACAGTCGGCACCCGTTATACATTCAGCTATTGGGTAAGAAATGCGTTTTCATCTGTTGATGGTGCTGCTCCTGTATTAAGGGCCAAAATCAATGGAACTGATTTAACGGCGGCACCGGGTTCTCCCAATCCATATACTTTAGCTACCTTATCGTGGACACAACTTTCTTATGAATGGGTAGCCACTGGTACCTCAGCAACGATTGAATTATTTGATGAAAAACTTGCAGATGCTTCCAACGACTTTGCCCTGGATGATTTTGAATTTACCGGGTCATGCCAGATGAGCAAAAATGTGACTGTTACTGTTGGCGGCGGCACTATCAACCCTCCCGTGGTAAGAGATACTACATACTGTCAAAATGAAGCAGCTGTGGCGTTGACTGCTATTGGCACCAATTTGTTGTGGTACACTGCTGCAACAGGCGGCACCGGCAGCGCTGCAGCGCCTACACCTTCAACAGCCACAGCCGGCGTAACAACTTATTATGTGAGCCAGACCGTAACAGGCAGCTGCGGTGGTGAAAGCCCAAGGGCAGTAATAACAGTTACTGTAAACCCGGCTACCACAGCGCCGGCCGTTACAGACCCTGCACCATATTGCCAGGATGCAACAGCCACTTCACTGGCTGCCAATGCTACCGGCAC
>JBEHYP010000039.1:0-29819 GCA_048498115.1 Bacteroidota bacterium
CGGCTGGCAATGGTATTGTCCACTGGCTCGTTAAACAGCACATCAACTGTTGCAGCGCTTGTAGCGATAGCTGAAACAATGGCCGGCGGTATAATGTCCGGCACAAATGACTGTACCATTATGTCATCAAAAAAATGCTTTTGGGCAAAGCCGGCTACAGTGCTTTGCTTTACGAGGATACCAAAAAAAGAAGATGTGCTGAATGTATTATCCATTACGCTGCCTTCGTTGAAAAAATTGCTGCCACCTGTTATATCCCTGTACAAAGTCCAGTTATCGGCAGCATCCCTGGTTACTTTTATTTTAATAATGTTATTGCTGCTGTTGGTAGTGCCGTCTAATCCGTCAATAATCTTTGTGCTGCCACTGCTTTCTTTTTTATACAATGATATTTCGTCAGCGGAGCTCCCGATTCTTACGAAATAGCCTGTTGTGGCGGCTGCAGATAAATCGTTGGCAGAAGCAGTTAAAAACACATCTGCATAATTGGCAGAGGAAGTATTGAACCCGAGCTTTACATAAAATTCCCACTGTGCCGATGTTGCCAGCGTGCTTGCTGTGGTAATATAAAAAGCGCTGTTGGCAACTGTATTGTTACTTTGCAGTTGTGAGGAAGTGTTTACGATCCAGTCGCCGCTGCTACCTGACCAAATGGGGTTACTGGTAAAATCACCATCGCTGAAGTTGTCTGTAAACTGTGCCTGTGAAGCGGCACCGAAACCTAACCATCCTGCAATCGTTAGTAAGAGTTTTGTTTTCATTTGAAAGGTTTAAGATATTAATCGTCTTCTTTTTTTAGAGTATAGGTGCCGGCTATCAATACCAGGGGCAAGCCAATACAAATAGTAAGAACAACGATATCAATAACGGCTTTGGACAATGTAAGCGCCTGCTTTGGCGTATTCGACAGCGGCACTATAACACATTCTGTTATCACCCACATAAAAATCCCGTATAAAACAGCTATCAGCATTTTGCTTTTTATGCGTTGCTGCAATAGCGGGTACACCGCAAAAAAGAGAAATGCAAACGAAACAGCAATAATATAGTGGAGTAACAGTCCCCATGCAATCATTATATCTCCGCCGATAAAAGCAGCTTCACCAAATACCCCGCTGGCAATATACTGTAACACCATTTCCGCCCCTTTGCCTGTTTTAATAAAATAGTGAACACAGGCAGCAATTATATCGAGTGTGCCGACAAGCAAGCCCGCTATTAACTTCGACCGGAACGTTAATTTCATAAGGAAAGGTAAGATACAAATAATTTTTATAATACATCCTGCAGCACTGCCAGCGTTTTCATGTCGCCAAAATCCTGTATGTGCAGCTGGTAATAGCGGTGATAAGAATGCAGCAACCTTCGCCTTACTTCGTGGTGGAGATGAAAATGTGAGAGTTCGGAAGGCTGCATTGTTTTTAATAACTGCGAAGTAAGCAGTGCATCTTCCCCGGCAATAAAATGCAGGTGGAACGGCTGTTCAGCGGTAAAATTTCCTTCCTGGAGATCAAGGATATTCCGGTGCGGACTGTAATCATCATTTATCCTGAAACCGAAAAAGTGTGAGAGGTGCAGGGCAAAATATAAAGGGATATTGGCTGTTACCTGCCCGCCTGCCTTATCGAGCTGCAGCAGCACATCTTCACAAAAATAAAACAGTTCTGTATTTTCTTCCGGCTGCTTCAGGCATTTGTGCAGCATTTCCACCATGTATAAGGCAATGCTGTTTTTGATAACATCGCCCAGCACATTTTGGTATAATGTTGCCCAGCTAAATTCCCTGATGCGCTGCATATTTTTTTGCTCGTGATGGTACACTACCAGGTCCAGTATGGCGCCGGGCTGAAACAGGTTGGCTTTTGCACTGCTTTTTTTTGAGGAACGTACACCATTCACCATATAAGATTGCACACCAAATAATTCCGTAAAAATGGTAACCACCAGGCTGGTTTCCCCATATTTTACGGCTCTTAATACAATACCCTTCGTTTTGTGTGTCATTTTGTTCCCTGTATCAAAATCTTATGAAAGGTTGTTATCACGTGATAAGAAACATTCAAAAATAATCAAACATTCAGCTTTCCATACCTCAATGCCGTTCAAATTTGTTTTCTTTGCAGCCAATTCACCATTCACAATTTGTATGTGGCAACGCTTAGGAAATGCTGTTATTAAATACCGTATCGTGCTCCTTTTATTATTGCTGGCTGTAACGGGCATTATGGGCTATTTTTCAGGCAAGGTAAAAATGAGCTACGAGTTTGGCAAGGCCATTCCTACCGATAACCCCAGGTACAAAGATTATGTTTCGTTCAGGCAAAAATTTGGCGATGACGGCAATGTGCTGGTGCTCGGGGTGCAAACAGATAAGTTTTTTCAGCTGGCATATTTCAAACAATACATTGCCCTGCAGGAAGACCTCCGCAAAGTGCACAATGTTACTACCATTATCAGTGTGCCCGCAGCCATCAACCTGCAAAAAGATTCTGTAACGCAAAAGCTGAACGCCGTAAAAATTTTTGGCAACAATATTTCTGCGCAGGCGACGCTTGACAGTGCCAAAAATATTTTTTTCAGCCTGCCTTTTTACAAGGGCCGTTTGTATAATCCCGAAACCCATTGCTACCTGATGGGGGTGGGCATTAATAAAGATTCACTTAATTCGCCCAGGCGCTCAAAAATTATTGGCGACATACTGGGTTGCGTAGCCAGGTTTGAGAAAGCCACCGGCACGGAAACATACCGAAGCGGCCTGCCGTTGATACGCACCGTCAGCGCCGACAGGCTGAAAAAGGAAATGCGCTTCTTCTTATTTGGCTCGGTAATATTAAGTGCTTTAATCCTGTTGCTGTTCTTCCGCTCTGTGAGCACCATGATACTGTCGTTGCTGGTGGTGCTGATGGGTGTAGTATGGAGCGTAGGCCTGTTGTACTTATGCGGCTATAATGTAACTATCCTTACAGGCATTATTCCACCCCTGGTAGTGGTAATTGGTATTCCCAATTGCATTTATTTCATCAATAAATACCATACTTCCTACCTCGTTCATGGTGATAAGAACAGGGCGCTGATAGATATGGTAAGCAAGATGGGCATTGTTACCCTGTTCTGCAATATCACCGCGGCCATTGGCTTTGGTGTGTTTGCGCTTACTAAAAGTGCGGTGCTTAAAGAGTTTGGCGTGGTGGCAGGCATCAGCATCATGCTGATATTTGTAGTATCATTTATTTTATTGCCTGCTGCACTGAGCTACCTTCCTGTGCCGGGAAAATCACAAACAAGGTACCTGCAAAATAAGCTTGTCACTACCTTTTTATTAAAAATTGAAAAATGGGTGCTGAACAATAAGCCCGTAGTGTACGCCACTACAGCGGTATTATTAATTGCTGCCATCGCCGGCATATTGCGGTTGAAAACGGTTGGCTTCATCGTGGATGATTTACCCAAGCAAGACAAGCTTTATACTGACCTTAAATTTTTTGAAAAGAATTTTAAAGGGGTAATGCCGCTTGAAATTGTGATAGACACAAAGAAAAAGAACGGCCTTGCCGGCACAAGAGGACTGGTTGCCTTTGCAAAAGCGGATTCGCTGGCGCAATATATTGCTGCCATGCCCAATATGAACAGGCCGTTAAGCATTGCCGAAGGGTTGAAATTTGCCAAACAGGCTTTTTTTGACGGCGATACGGCATACTACCAAATGCCTTCGCTGTACGAGATCGCTTTCATCAGCGATTACTTAAAAACGAATAAAGGCGACAGCAGTGGCAACAGCAGTTTTGCCAAATCGCTGCTGTCCTTCATGGATTCATCAAGGCAAACCACCCGTGTGAGTGTAAGCATGGCCGATATCGGCACCAGGCAATTGCCGCTTGTGCTGGACAGCATACAGCAAAAAGTAAATGTGCTTTTTGATACTACGCAATACAAAGTGCAGCTAACGGGCACGAGTATAACTTTTTTAGAAGGCAGCAAATTCATTATCAATGGCCTTCGTGACAGTATTTTCTGGGCATTCCTGCTTATATCGTTTTGCATGCTGTACCTGTTCAAATCTGCAAGGATACTGCTATGCTCTCTCATCCCCAATGTGATACCATTGGTAATTACCGCCGGGGTAATGGGCTGGGCAGGAGTACCGTTAAAGCCTTCTACCGTATTGGTATTTAGCGTGGCATTGGGCATCGCCATTGACATCACCATCCGCTTTTTAGTGAATTACAAACAGGAATTGCCCACGCATAACAACAATGTAAAGGTTACCGTTACTTCCACTATCAGGCATACAGGCCTCAGTATTGTGTATACTTCATTGGTATTAATTGCCGGGTTTATTATTTTCTGTTTCAGCAGCTTTGGCGGCACACTGGCATTGGGCTGGCTTACTTCCATTACTTTACTGGTAGCTACCTTAACGAATTTAATCTTGTTGCCGGTGCTGTTATTACTGGTGGGGAAGAAGTCTTAAAGCCCTTTCAAATAGGCTTCTACTTTGGGCAAGGCTATCTTAAACCATTCAGTAAAATTTTCGGGATGTACCTGTAATCGTAATTTTATTGTTTCCAGGGGCAAAAAACAATATTCGCTTACTTCACCCGGATGAGGATTAACAGGCCCGGTATAAGTGCCGGTAAACACATGATCGTACTCGTGCTCGGTAAGCCCGTTTGCAAAAGGCGCTTTGTATAAAAAACTAAATGCCCTGGTAAGTATTGTACCAAAGCCCATTTCTTCCTGCAGCCTTTTTAAAGCCGCTTCTTCAGTTGCTTCGCCGGGTTGCGGATGGCTGCAGCAGGCATTTGTCCAGAGGCCGGCGCTGTGGTATTTGCCGGCAGCCCTTTTTTGCAGCAGCCATTCACCTTGATCATTGAAAATAAAAATGCTGAAAGCCCTGTGCAGAAGTGCTTTTTGGTGCACTTCCATTTTTTCCATTGTGCCGAGAGGATTGTCCTGCTCATCTACTAAAATAACATCCATGCAGGTGCAATTTATACAATATTCAATCGCCCCGCAGTATGCAAAACCGGCAGCAATGCTGCCGGTTTTATTGTTAATTATTAAAATAAAGCTGGAACAGGATAAGGGATTAAAAACGGGCGATCTGCTCTTTCAATAATTTTCTTGCAAAGTGTATCCTGCTTTTAATAGTGCCCAATGGCTCCTTCAGCATTTCTGCAATTTCATGGTATTTATATCCTTCAAAGTACAGCATAAAAGGATTGCGGAAAATATGCGGCAGCTTATGAACGGCAGCCTGTATATCTTTCAGGCCTAAAACCGTTTCTGCTTTATTGGCAACAGCAGCCTGGTTATGATTAAGCAAAAAATCATTGGCTGTATTGTCAAAAATGGTATTTTGCTTGGCGCGGCGGCGGTAATTATTAATAAAAATGTTCCGCATGATAGTGTACAGCCAGGCTTTGATATTAGTGCCTACATTGTACTTATCCTGGTTGGCCAGCGCCCTGTACATGGTTTCCTGCAAAAGGTCTTTGGCTGTTTCGTTGTCCCTCGTAAGGGTAACGGCAAATGGCTTTAAAAACTCTGTGTTGGTCAACAATAACTCATTAAATTCACCCCTGGACATATCTTTTCTATTTTATCTGTGCTCCATAAAGTTAACCAATTAAAGTTGAAACACCAATCCTTTTGTTTAAACCGTATTGTTAAAAAAATAAAGGATAGTTTTTCAATATTTTATGCTTTTGTAAAATTATTATATCAGGGATAGCAGGCAGCGTCTAATAGCCGATGCCCCTGTACACTTTTGCGTACCATACTTCAAGGCTGAAGAGCGCCCATAATATTTTCGCTCTTTTTTCCGGTGCTATTTTTATAGTATCCTGCAAAAGGGCGGTAATAAATCCCGGTTCTATATATTGGCGGCTGATACCGGTGGAAGCGCCTACATAATCATGAATAATTTCCTTCAGCTCATTATTCACCCATTTTTTTAAGGGTACTTCAAAGCCGCGTTTGGGCTGGTTAATCAATTCGGCAGGCAGGTAATTTTTTGCCAGCTGCCGCAGCAGGTACTTGGTGGTGCTTCCTTTTATTTTGAATGAATCTTTTATGCCCGGCGCATACTCCAATAATTCTTTGCCTAAAAAAGGGCTGCGGCCTTCCAGCGAATGGGCCATGCTGGCAATATCCATTTTTACCAGCAGGTCATTAAAAAGATTGGTATTAAAATCAAGCTGCATTATCTTTTTTAAACCACTCAAATTTGCTGAAGCTATTGCATTAAAATCGTCTTCCATTTGCCTGAGATAGCCTGCCGGGGGATGAATGAGATTGCTTTCAAAATCTTCCAGTATATCCACTCCCGCTGAAAGGTAAATATGCAGGTTGCTTTTGGATGCCAGTGCAGCCAGCCTGTACAGGTAATTATAAGTTGATTTTTTATTGCCGGCCAGCGGCAGCAGGTTTTTTGCAGCCGCAGCCGTGCCTTTTACCAGCGCATTCGGTTTAAAAAAATCATAGCGGGCAAAAGGCACATAGCGCCTGTAGCCGCCAAACAATTCATCTGCGCCATCACCATTTAAAACCACAGTAAGGTGCTTTCCTGCTTCCTTGCTTACATAAAAGCTGGGAATGGCGGAACTGTCAAAAAATGGCTCTCCATAATTGCAGAGTATTTGCTCCACGTCCTGTGTAAGATGGCTGAATGAAATATTGATTTGTGTGTGAACAGTATTGTATTTGTCCGCTACCAGTTTTGCCAGCGGAGCTTCGTCATATTCCCCCTCAAAAGAAACGGTAAATGTTCTCAGCCTGCTATTATATTCACTTGCAATGGCGGTAATAAGGCCGCTGTCAATCCCGCCGCTTAAAAAACTGCCCACTTCCAGGTCAGACGATTCCACCCTTCTTTTTACAGTCCTGTGCAAATAAGCATCTGCTTTTTCGAGGCTTTCATTAAGCTTATCGTTGTGCTCCTGCCGGTAAAACGTTCCGATATCCCACCACCTGGTTTCTTTATACTCCAGGGTTTTGCAATGGATGACTGCAAAGGTTCCTGCACCCAGCTCCCTCACATTTTTATACGGCGTAAGCTGCTTGTAAAAAGTCCCAAAGCGAAAATAATGATACAGGTTTTCCTGCTCCATTTCCAGCGGCAACAGGCCTTTCAGGCAATTAAGCTCACTGGCAAACACTATTTTTTCGCCGTCATTATAGATATACAGGGGCTTCTTCCCTGCCCTGTCTCTTGCCAGGAAGATTGTTTTCTCTGCATTATCATAAATGGCAAATGCAAACATGCCGTCCAGATAACCAAGCATGGATGCCCCGTATTGCCGGTACAGCAGCAGCAGCGTTTCCGTATCGGAAGAAGTGAGGCCTTTAATGCCCAGTTGCTCCCTTATTTCCGAATGATTATAAATTTCACCGTTAAAAATAATGGTATAGCGGTTATGAAGCCGCATAGGCTGCTTGCCGCCTGAAATATCAAGAATGGACAGGCGCAAATGGTAAAAATCAATATTGTCTTCAGTAAAGCCATTCTGTTCATCAGGGCCCCGGTGAAGCATATACTGGTTTACCTGCGGATAGGATAATTTAAAATTTACAGCGCCGGTGATACCACACATAAACAGGAAGGTTAGCTGGGCAAAATAACTGCATATTATTAAGATGGCAATTCATATTTAGAATAAATTTGTTGGCAACTTGCAGGACAAAACCAGCATTGATATACTACTGGAGCATGAGCGGCTTACTCGACATTATACTTTTTCCGCTGTACGTTGCCCTCTTTGCCCTGCTGTTTGCTATCCGCAGGAAAAAAATACAGGACCCTTTGCTGAAAAAATACCACCGTTTTGGTTTTTGGATAAAAGTATTCAGCGCCCTGGCATATATCATTTTCAGCTTATTCCTCGCCAACCTGGACTCTACTTTTTTATATTACCCCGAAGGGATCAATATTACCAAACTGATTTTAAAAGATTTCAGCAATATTAAACTGCTGTTCATTGCCGGAAAAGATTTTGATACCAATCTTTTAGCCGACAGTTTTAATAAAGGGTATTTTAACAGTGAAAGTAATTTTTTTGTAGCAAGGCTGGTGTCCGTTCTTTCTTTTTTCACTTTTGGAAGCTACAGTGTTATTACGCTTATCTTTTCCCTGGTTGCTTTTAGCGGCGCATGGCGGTTGTATAAGTTTTTTTATGATCAATATCCGCAATTGCACAGGCAACTGGCAGTTATTGTTTTTTGTTTGCCAGATTTTGTTTTCTGGAGTTCGGGCATATTGAAGGACCCTCTGTGCATAGGCATGCTGGGATGGTTTACCTATTCGATGTACAGGGCTTTCATTAAAAAGGAGTCTGTCATAAAGAATATCGCCATTGCTGTTTTTGCAGGCTTTATACTGGGGCTGGTAAAAATTTATATCCTCATTTCTTATCTTCCCTTCTTCATTTTATTCATTGTGCTTACCAATATTAGACAGGTGAAGCAAGTGGTTGTAAAAATTGCTTTAATCTTTTTGATTACCATAACAACAGCAGTGGGATTTGTTGTGCTCGGGCAACAACTGCAGGAAGAAATGAAAGATCTTGCCCTTGACAGGCTGGCAGAGTCTGTGCAATCCGCCCAGCAGAACTTTCAGCGTATTTCAGACATAGCAGAATCTTCTTTTTCGCTGGGCGTGGAGTTTGACGGCACACCCGCCGGGCTGTTAAAGATAGCTCCTGCAGGTATCGTTGCTACCTTATTCCGCCCTTATATCTGGGAATCAAAAAAAATATCTTCGCTGGTGTCTTCGCTGGAGAGCCTGGCACTGATGCTTTTTACACTGTATGTATTTTTGCGTGCCGGGCCGTTTACTTTCTTTGGCAGCATCATCAAAGACCCAATGATATTGTACTGCCTGTTATTTGCCCTTACGTTTGCCCTGTTTGTAGGGGTTACCACGCTGAATTTCGGCACACTGGTACGGTATAAAATTCCCTGCATGCCTTTTTATATTACCGGGCTATTGCTGATACTGGAAAGATATAAGGCAAAGAAATTAAAGCGGCAGGAAGCTGCGGCTCAAAATGAAGCCGGCGTATAACGGGAAAGCCTCAACGAAATGAAAAATTCCGCAGCAGGGTATTGTTCCGCAAATTGAAACCGGTGATGCTTTTGGTGGCTGCACCTTCCAGCTTTGATAAAATAACCGTGGGGCTGGCGCTGAAATCATTTTTCAAAGCATCCATAGCCGGCCACAAGAGGAAGTTGAGCTTTTTGGTTTTGTCTGTTTTTTGATATACCAGTATAATGCCTGCCAGCGCCACTAAAAAGAAGCAATAGCTTGCCCATGCAAGAAATTTGGTATTGCATTTTGACCTGTTGATGGAAAGCCTGTTCCGGACGTAGTAATACATCTTCCAGGTATGCAGGTAATCCCAGTCTTTTTTATATGAAAAAGTGGCTTCGGGATGATAGTGTATGCTTTCGGCAACAGTATAAACAGGTATTTTATTTTTCTTTGTGATGCGGTAGAGGTATTCAGTTTCATCGCCCCATAAAAAAAGGTGCTGGCGGGGAAGCCCCACCCGTTCCACGATATTCCTGTGAAGCAAAGTGCCGTTAAAAGGATTGGCAATCCCCTCAATCAAATTGCAGTTCACTTCATCAATGGTTTTATAATGGCCCGTCTTCCAGACAAAAGTCTTCCTGTCTTTTTTATCTATTACTGCGCAGTTACGCAGGCAGAGATTACCCAGTTCCGGCTCCAGCAGTTTTTCCAGCGCATCTTCTTTGGGATAGCCGTCATCATCCATGCACCATATCCATGAATACCCGTTTTTGTATGCCCACCGGATGCCGGTTTCAAAACCTCCTGCGGAGCCAACATTTGACTGGGTGATTGACAGCAGGTTGCTTTGTTTTTGCAGCCAGCTGCCGGTATCATCAGTGCTTCCATTGTTTACAACAAGGATAGCATCAGGTGTATGTGTTTGATTACGGAGCGCTGTAATGCACTCTTTAAGCAGGTTCAAACGGTTATAGGTAACAACTATTGCAATTACCTTTTCCATAGGGTGGACGGTTTTCGGTGGTTCGGAATAAAAAATCTCTTATTCAATAACGAATAAGGAGATTGCTTATTGCACCCTTACTACTGAAAAATTTACAGCAAAGCATAAAAATGTATGGTATTGAACGGCACCTTACAGGAAAGAAGCAAAGGCTACCGGGGTTAAAAACTTTCCGTATTGGGAAAAACAGGGGCCGGGCGGTTATTTTCTGTACAGTCAATAAACTGTGCTGCAAACTGCAATGCCTCCCCGATTACATGCTGCATATCCATATACCTGTAAGTAGCCAGCCGGCCCAAAAAGGAAATTTTATTTTGCTGCCCGGCTTTATCCCTGTATTTTTTCAACAGCTCCATATCTTTTGCAAGGCGCTTGGGGTAATAAGGCACATCTTTTTCACCGGTTTCCTTACTGTATTCGGTAAAATAAATCGTTTTATCATGCTGCTCCCAGGGTGTAAAATGCTTATGCTCAGTAATGCGTGTATGCGGCACTTCTGCATCGCAGTAATTGATCTGCGTAGCCCCCTGGAAATCGCCGTCAGCATATCCTTTTTCAAAAACAATTGTCCGGTAGCCCAGCCTGCCAAATTCATAATTGAACAATGCATCAACAGGCCCGGTATAAAATACATGTGCGTACCGGCTGGTATCGGTTGACAGGTCAAATCTTTTATTCAACGTGATGCTGATGGCGGGGTGGTCAACCATTTTTTCCATCACCGCCGTATAACCGTCCACCGGTATGCCGGTGTAAATATTATTGTGGTAATTATCGTCATAATTAAACCGCACCGGCAATCTTTTCAAAACAGATGCCGGCAGTTCTGATGGTTCGCAGCCCCATTGTTTTTTCGTGTAACCGTAAAAGAAAGCCTTGTACAATTCTTCTCCAATAAACCGGAGCGCCTGTTCTTCAAAGTTTTTGGGATCAGCAATGGATTTATCTGCAAGCGTTTCCAGGAATTGTTTTGCTTCTTCGGGGTTGAATGCTTTTCCAAAGAACTGGTTAATGGTGTGCAGGTTTACGGGCAGTGGATATATATTATCGCCGCTCTTTGCCTTTACCCTGTGCACATACGGCCTGAACTCCCCAAAACCGTTTACATAATCCCAAATCTCTTTTTTATCCGTGTTGAAAATGTGCGGCCCGTATTCGTGCACCATCACATCAGTGGTTTCGTCCCGTTTTGTATGGCAGTTGCCACCGGTATGGCTGCGCTCATCCCATATATCAATGGCGCAATCTGTTTTTGCTGCAAGCTGCCGGGCCAGTACGCTGCCGGAAAAGCCTGCGCCGATAATTAAGTAATGATTACGCATTGTTTTGGTTGATGGAACAAAAATAACAGAAATAGGGTTGCAATTATTGTGCACCGTTAAAACGGTTGTAAAGTTTGTAGAATTATAACGCCGGCACCAGTACCCTGTACTACAAATAAAACATTTATTTTCTATAGGCCGGCTTACCTGTTTTGTGAATCTTTGCGCCGTTATTATCCAATATTCAAAACTATATTCTATGAAATGCCGGACAGAAATGAGCGATGAAAAGCTCATACAATTTTACCTTAATGACAATCCTGCCGCCCTTACAACCCTCAGCACCCTTTACAAAGACAGGATATACAAAACCATTTACAATATTGTGCAGGACAAGTATGTGGCAGAAGAAATTTTCCGGAATGTTTTCGGCCGTATCATCAACAACCTTATAACAGGAAAAAATGCCGAAGACGGGGAGTTCCTGCAGTGGGCCATTAAAATTGCCCAGGAGCTTTGCATGGAATATAACCGTAACAGGAATGTAGTATCCATGACAGCAGCTGATAAAAATAATATGTTTGACATGCTGAACAGCCCGGCGGCTGAGTATAAGGTTATGTATTATGAAAAACATACCCGTATAAAAAGTATGATTGACGTATTGCCTGACAGCCAGCGGGAAGTGATCATACTCAACCATTATGCCGGCCTCAGCTTCCGGGATATCGCCTCCCGCATGTGCTGCAGTGTGACAACGGCGCTGGACATTATGAAAACCGGCCTTGCCAACCTGTTTAAATTGATGGCAGAGCAGGATGCGTTTCTCCGCAATACACCTGCCGCATAAGCCTGCTAATTTTTATTTTTTAATTTTTTTGAGCCGGCTGCATACGTCCCGTTGCAATGGATTTGCTTATCTTGCAACACTAAAAAAATTTTCTATGACGTATAGTAAACTGGTTTCAATTACAGGATTAAGTGGTTTGTTTGAACTGGTCGCATCTAAAGCTGATGGCGGCATCGTCCGTTCGCTGGAAGATAAAAGCACCAAATTTGTAAGCAGCCGCCAGCACAGTTTTTCCCATATTGAAGGCGTGGAAGTATATACAACAGCAGACAATGTGAATTTATCGGAAGTGTTTATTGCCATGCAGGAAAGCAAAACAAAATTGCCCGAAGCAAACGATGCCAAAGCGGTGAAAGCCTATTTTGAAAAAGTGTTCCCTACCATGGATTTTGAGAGGGTATATGGCAGTGATATGAAGAAAATGGTGAAATGGTTCAGCCAGCTAAAAGCAAATGACGTTGAAATAAAATTATCTGATGTCCCTGCAGAAGAGACTCCCGCAGAAGCAGCGCCCAAAGCAAAAGCCGCCGAACCAAAACAAGTAAGCAGCAAACCGGCGCCTGCCAAAAAAATAAATGCACCGAGAAAGATGGCATAAGGAGAAACGTTGAACACGTTCCATCGTTTAAAAACGTTTAAGTCGTTGATGCACCCTCCAGGGTATATTTTCTTAACGGCAATAAACGTTTAAACGCCTTAAACGGTTAAACCCCTTCAGATATGTACACTGCAGATATTAAAAAATTGCCCCGGCACTTTGTTCCTGTTGATTTTGTATTGACAGACTGGCAAAGCATTGAGCCGTTCTTCAAAACTTTACAGGAAAAGGAGATCAACACAAAAGAAGCGCTGGAGCAATGGCTGCTGCAACTGAGCGAGCTGGAAGCCGTGATAAGCGAAGATGCCTGCTGGCGCCAGATAAAAATGACCTGCGACACTACCGATACGTCCCTGGAAGATGCTTATAATTTTTTCTGTACAGAAATACAGCCCCATATCCAGCCATATGCAGATGCGCTGAATAAAAAGCTGGTTAACCATCCGCTGGCAGGTGAATTAGACAAGAAAGAATATTTCACTTACCTCCGCAGCATCAGGAAAAATATTGAGCTGTTCAGGGAGGAAAATATTTCCCTGCAGGCTAATATTGCAGTAATGCAGCAGCAGTTTGGTGTTATCAGCGGCCGGATGACCGTAACAATTAACGGTAACGAGTATACGCTGCAGCAGGCGGCCAAATTTTTGGAAAGTTCCGACAGGAATGTAAGGGAAGAAGCCTACCGGAAAATAAATGAAAGAAGGCTGCAGGATAAAGAAGCTTTGAATGATTTGTTCAACCAGCTGATGGCAAAACGCAATGCGGTGGCAGCCAACACCGGCTACAGCAATTACACTGATTACCGCTTTAAAGAACTGGGCAGGTTTGATTATGGCAGGAACGAATGTTATGCTTTTCATGAAGCAGTAAAGCAGCATGTTGTTCCGCTGGTGTCCCTTATTCATCAAAAGAAAAAAGAAAAATTAGGTCTTGACATACTCCGCCCCTGGGATACCGAAGCGGAAAAAGAAGGCGTGAAGCCATTGATACCATTCAGCACCGGCAACGAACTGATCAAAAAAACAATTGAATGTTTTACCCGGCTCCGTCCTTTTTTTGGCGAATGCCTTAAAAAGATGGATGAAATAAAGCACCTTGACCTGGAAAGCCGCAAAGGCAAAGCGCCCGGCGGCTATAACTGCCCGCTGGCAGAAAGCGGCGCCCCTTTCATTTTTATGAATGCTGCCGGGCAAATGCATGATGTGACCACGATGGTGCATGAAGGCGGCCATGCCATTCATTCTTTTTTGGCCCACCCCCTGCCACTCACCGGCTTTAAAGAATACCCGATGGAGATTGCTGAGGTGGCCAGCATGTCAATGGAGCTGTTCAGCATGGAGCATTGGAACGTGTTTTTTGATAATGCAGAAGAATTGAAAAGAGCCAAAGAGCACCAGCTGGAAAGAGTGATCACTCTGTTCCCTTGGATCGCTATTATTGATAAATTCCAGTTTTGGATATACGACAACCCCGGCCATACCAATGAACAGCGCACTGAAGCCTGGGTGAATATTTTAAATGAATTCAGCGATGGGGTGATTGATTACAGCGGGCTTGAGGCTTACCGCAGCAATGCCTGGCTGCGGCAGCTGCATTTGTTTGAAGTGCCTTTTTATTATATTGAATACGGCATTGCCCAACTGGGCGCTATTGGTATGTGGAGGCAATTCAGGCAAAACGCCGAAAAAGCGCTGGATAATTACTGCAATGCCCTGGCGCTCGGCGGCACAGCCACTTTACCACAGCTGTACGAAACAGCAGGGTTAAAATTTGATTTTTCTCCCCACGTAATAAAAGAGCTGATGGATTTTGTAAAAGAGGAGCTGGATAAGCTGCACTAATCATTTGCAATCCCCGCATACACCGCTCACCACCATTTCAGCATGGGCGGGCGTAAAGCCTTTGGGCAATTTTACTTCCGGCACGGTCACTTCTTCCAGGCAGATGGTTTTATTGCATACATCACATACAAAATGTACATGATTGTCATGGTGGTGGCCTGCTTCGCAATTGTCTTTGCAAAGGGCATACAGGATAGAATTATCTGTAGTAGGTATTAAATGAATAATGCCTTTTTCAACAAAAGTATTCAGGGTGCGGTACACTGTTACCCTGTCAAAAGTTTCACCGGTTTTTTCTTCTATATCAGCATGCGCCAGGGCGCCTTCGCTGTTCATGAAAAGGTCCAGTATTTTTTTCCTGCTGCCGGTAACGCTTAGTTGATTCTTCTTTAAAATATCCTCTGTCATAGCTCACAATTTAATGAGGGAAGCCAGGCTTTTGAAATTTAACTTCCCGGTTATATTATTTCAGGCTCCTTGTTTGATAATTCTCTTTCAGCAATGCTTTGATGTCTCTTTGTAATTTTTGAATTTCATCTTCCTTAAGGCCATCATAAATACCTCTTACCCTTGTTTGCTTGTCAACCAGTGCAAACAACTGCGTATGGATAAACTGGTCCGTGATATTACTGAGCGTATCCGTTTTGTTATTGTCAATAATATAGCCATGCCTTGCCATATTGTACAGTTGCGCCTTGTCGCCTGTAACAAACAGCCAGTTGTTATTAACCGGGGGCATAGTAGCAACAGTCGTATCCAGCTGGTAAGAACCATCGCTGCTTTCTTTCAGCACACCGGTAAGCATTTTTTGTTCATAGTGCTTCAGCACCGGTACGGAATCCGTTTCCGGCATGCAGGTATGGGAAATGATCAGGAAATCTTTTTCATCTTTAAAAGCATCATACACCCGCCGCATATTACTGTTCATTTTTGGGCAAATACCCCTGCAGGTGGTAAAGAAATATTCTGCCACATACACTTTTCCTTCTACGGTTTTTTGGGTAACTGCTTTACCGTTCTGGTCGGTAAAGGAAAAAGCCTGCATATTGTTATTGATTACCGGCAGGCCCGACTGGGAAATATCTCCCTGGGCAAAAACCACTAAAAAATAAGCTGCCAGCAGCACCACAAAAAAACCAAGGTACAATACCCATTTATTCTTCATCTCTCATGATTTAGTACAAAGTTACATTCAAAAAGCGGCTGTATGTTGACCGCAGCATTTTTAAAAACTTGCAACAGTATTGCAAAAATACTATATTTGCCATTTGTAATGGAAACCAAGTTCAACTGGGATATTATTGGGATTGGGGCTTCAATAGCCTGCGCCATACATTGTGCCATACTGCCATTGATAATGACCAGCCTCCCTCTTTTTGGGACGAATATTATTCATAACCTGGCATTTGAATGGGGCATGATTGGACTGGCCTTTGCAGTGGGCAGCTATTCCCTTTTTCATGGCTATGTAAAGCATCACCGCTCATTTTTGCCGCTCATTATTTTTACTGCCGGGTTTTGTTTTTTATTGCTGAAGCAGGCCTTTCACCAGTTTGAATTGTGGCTGCTGGTTCCTGCCGTGGTACTTATCATTACTGCACACTATTATAACTACAAGTTGTGCCACAAAAGCAAATGCGCTTCCCCGCATCATAAACATTAATTGCCCGGCACGAATTGATACAAATTTTTGGGCAGTATCAGAGGCTAAAATTCTTTCATGAAGATTGATGTAATGAGTAGCTACTATTCTTCCCCTGCCTCTTTAAAATTTTCCCATTTTTTTCGCAGGTACATAACCAGCAGCAGCAGTGTGCCGAGGAAGAAAATATAATAGATAATATTCCAAACCGAAGGATACCCTTCAAAGAAAGCCAAGTCAAAATAAATACCGGCAGTCATATTTACAAGCATCCAAAGCAGGGTTACCGAAACAGACTGCATTATCAGTACCAAAAACGCTTTTACTTCCGGTTCCATTATTTTAATTGAAAGATAAAGTTCGGTTTTTTAACCGCAAAGAAACGAAAAGATGCTTTTCAACCCTGGGCCTTTTCGGTTAAACTTGTCAGTTCACCCTTTTCAGGTTTTTCGCCACAAACCAATCATCGTATGTTGGCTCAGGCTTGGTCTTGTAATGAACGCTGATGGCATTCCTCAAAACCGTACAGTTTTTTACAAATTTGTTGGTAAAGCTTTCTGCAAGGGTAAGTATGCTTAAAGAGCCATTTTCTTTTTTTACCTCTGCTATATACATCCTTCCCTTGATAAAAACATTTAAAAACTCACGGGTATCAACTATGGATATAAAACCTGTTCCTTTGATGCTGTCGTTTTCAATCACCCTGTATTTTTTTAACTCATCAATATAGCCGGTGATGGCTACATCGTATTCCATATCTGATTTTTTATCAAAAATTATCTTTACAGCAGACTCGGCATATTCGCTCTCGTAAGTGGGCCTTGGTACGTATGCCGCCCATTTGCCAAGCAGCTCCTCATCTATGTATTGCTGCGGCTCAGGGTCAATGCCGTAGGGAGATTCGTAAGGACATCCCCATAAAAGAATGCAGAGTGAAAACAATAAAACAGTGCAGCGAAGGGTTTTCATTTGCATTTAAAATTAAACACTTTTATAATGCAACGAGTTTTTCTTATTCTTCTTTTTGTTAAAACCAGTAAACGGCAGGTCAGCTTAAACGGAAGTGCTGTGCAAAAGCTATAAAACAGCAATGGCATAACGGGTTAATTTTGCTTTTCGTTATTTAGCACAAAAATAAAATTTGCACTATGCGGATGCACCAAACAATGCGCTGGTTCGGGCCCAATGACCCGGTAAGTTTAGCTGATATCCGGCAGGCGGGGTGTGAGGGGGTGGTTACCGCCCTGCACCATATTCCTGTAGGGGATGTGTGGACGCTTGAGGAAATTGAAAAAAGAAAAAAAACAATTGAAGCAGCCGGTATGATGTGGACGGTGATAGAAAGTCTGCCTGTAAGCGATGATATCAAAAGGCAAAGCGGCAATTATTTACAGCATATTGAAAATTATAAAGAAAGCCTTCGCAACGTGGCCGCCTGCGGACTGAAGGTGATCACTTATAATTTTATGCCGGTGCTGGACTGGCTGCGTACTGACATAAGCTATACCATGCCCGATGGCAGCAGGGCGCTTTACTTTAACCGGCTTGATTTTATCATTTTTGATGTGCTGCTTTTGCAAAGGCCAGGTGCCGGGAATGATTTCAGCAAAGAAGAAATTGAAGCAGCGAAGAAAAAATTTGCTGCCATGCCGCAGGAAAAGAAAGATAGTATTTTTAAAAACTGCCTTTTAGGGTTGCCCGGCAGTGATGATGCTTTTATGCCGGAGCAGGTTTTTGCTGAATTGAAAAAATACGAAGGCATTGATGCAGGCAAATTGCGGCAGCATTTAATTTATTTTTTAAAAGAAGTAGCGCCGGTGGCAGAAGAATGCGGATTGGCAATGGCTATTCATCCCGATGACCCTCCCTATCCTGTCTTAGGGTTGCCAAGGGTGGTAAGCACAGAAGAGGATGCAGCTGAATTATTGAATGCAGTTCCTTCGCCTGCAAACGGGTTGTGCTTTTGCACCGGTTCCTTTGGAGCAAGGGCTGATAATGACCTGCCTAAAATGCTGAAACGGTTTGGTGACCATGTACATTTTCTTCATTTGCGGAATACAAAGAGGGATGCAGAGGGAAATTTTTTTGAAGCCGATCACCTGGCAGGCGATACGGATATGTATGAAATAGTAAAAGAAGTGCTGGCAATACAAAAGAGAAGAAATATTTCCATCCCCATGCGGCCCGACCATGGACACCAGATGCTGGATGACCTTAAAAAGAAAATGTATCCGGGTTATTCCGGCATAGGAAGATTAAGAGGGCTGGCAGAGTTAAGAGGGGTGGAATATGCAATCGGCAAATTTCATTAACCGGTAGTAATAGTTTTATACATCCGTGATCAGCTTATACTTTGGCACCAGCGATCTCATAACAATCCATGCCAGCAAATAAGCAACAGCACAGTAAGCAAACATGATGCTGTAGCCCGTTTCAATATGCCCCAATTCTTTATAGTGATCAAATAATGCGCCGCCGATTTTTGTAATCAATACACCGCTAAGCCCACCGGCCATGCTGCCGATGCCAATAACAGACGCTACCGCTTTTTTAGGAAACATATCCGATACGGTGGTGTAAATATTTGCGCTCCATGCCTGGTGTGCAGAGGCGCCAATGCCAATTAAAATCACCGGCAGCCAATAAGTAGCGTTGCCCAGCGGCTGTGCGGCCAGCACAACCAATGGAAAAAATGATATCAGCAGCATGGCACGCATGCGACCATCGTAAGGCGAAAATCCTTTATTGATAAAATACACGGGAAGCCACCCGCCGCCAATGCTGCCAAACATCGTCATGCTGTACAAAACAGTAAGCGGCAGCATTACATCAGTGCCGGTTACCTGGTACTGGTCTTTTAAATAAGCAGGCAGCCAGAAAAGAAAAAACCACCACACGCCGTCGGTAAAAAATTTTCCCAATGCAAATGCCCATGTTTGTTTGTAGCGGAATAATTTAAACCACGAAACTTTTTCATCATTTGTTTTTCCTGTTGCTTCAACAGCATCGCTGTTGATATATTCCAGCTCAGCTTTGGATAGTCTTTTTTGTTCCGCAGGTTTTTCATAATAGCGCAGCCAAAAGAATATCCATAAAAAGCCAATTAAACCAATGATAATAAATGCAGCCTGCCAGCCCCATGTTTTTTCTATCCAGGGCACAGAGAGCGGCGCCAATATAGCGCCTACGTTGGCACCCGAATTAAAAATGCCGGTGGCAAATGACCGTTCTTTTTTTGGGAAATATTCTGCAGTAGCTTTAATGGCCGCAGGAAAATTGCCTGCTTCACCAATGGCCAGCACCGCCCTTGAAAACATAAAACCCAATACAGAGGCAGGAACAGCGGCAATGCCTATCCATCCCAATGCGGCAAGCATGCCTTCGCCAACAGGGATGGCCAGTGCATGGATAACAGCGCCAATGCTCCACAACACAATGGCCCACACATATCCTTTTTTGGTGCCCAACCTGTCAACAAACCTTCCGGCAAATAATAATGCAATGGCGTAAGTAAGCTGGAATGCGGCGGCGATATCTGCATACTGGCTGTTGCTCCAGCCAAATTTTTCTTCAAGGCCCGGCTTGAGCAGGCTCAACACCTGCCTGTCTAAATAATTTACCGTAGTGGCAAAAAATAATAAAACGCAGATGGTCCACCTGTATTTTCCTTTGGCTTCCTGCTGCATGGTTTAATTTCTTATGGCATTAACAATAGAAAGCGCTTCTGCAGCCAGCGATGTTATCTTGCCATATTCTTTATTCTGTAAAATTTCTTTGCTGATAACTTTGCTTCCCAGGCCCACGGCACACACGCCTGCCCTGAACCATGCCGTAATATTTTCCTTGTTTACTTCCACGCCACCGGTGGGCATAAAGTTCATATGGGGAAATAATTCTTTGATGCCGGTAACAAAAGAAGGCCCGAGGATATTGCCCGGGAATAATTTTACCAGTTTGCAGCCTGCATTTTCTGCCACATGTATTTCAGTGGGCGTCATGCAGCCGGGTATCCACAATATTTTATTCATGTACGCTTCATCACATACATCGGCATCAAATATAGGGCTGATGAGGAAATCAGCGCCGGCCTCTATGAATTTTTTTGCCTGCTCCGCCGTTCGTATCGTTCCCGTTGCCAGCAGCAGGTCTTTCATCGTTTCATTTCTTTCTGCTACCAATGCCTTAAAGTTATCCATTGCTTCTGCGCCACGGTTGGTAAACTCAATGATGCGGATACCGGCGGCGTATAGGGCCTTTGCTGCTTCGAGGCAAACAGTTTTATCCGAATGAAAGAACAAAGGCAGCACGCCCTGTTTTTTGATTTCCTGTATAATGAGGTCAATTCTTTCCATTGTTTACAATAGTTTGTATATCTGTTATTGATTGGATAGTTGAATCTCCTTCCACGCTCATTTTGCCCACTGCTGCTGCAGAGGCAAAGTTGATAATATCTTCTGCTGTATGGTTGTTATGCAAGCCATAAATCAATCCTGCCATAAAACAATCGCCGGTGCCTACTTTATCCACTATATTGTTTAAAATAAATTCTTTTGAAACAACCATTTCGTTTTCATGCTGCAATACAGCAAAGTATTTTTCATTCAGTCGGAAGGTAAAAGCCATTGTTTGCACAGTGGGGTATAATAAGTGCATCGCTTTCATACTTTCTCCTGCTGCACCTGTTAATTCTTCTTTTGTTTTTCCATTGCTATCGGCAATTGAAGATGAAATGCCGAGTAAACTTTCCGCCGCCCAGGTATTCCCCATTACCACATCACAGTATGGCAGCAGTTCAGGCATCACTTCTGCAGGCTGCTTGCTATATTGCCATAGTTTGGAACGATGGTTCAGGTCAATGGAAACAGTTAAGCCCTTTGCCTTTGCCGCCTGCAATGCTTCTTTGCATAATGCAACCATATTTTCATTCAGCGCAGGGGTAATAGCGCTGAAATGAAACCAGCTGCAACCTTCCAATGTTTTATCCCAATCAATGCTGCCGGGCTTTAATTCAGAAAAAGATGAATGGGACCGGTCGTACATTGTACCTGCGTGTTTCAGGTCGGTTCCCTGCGGCAAATAATATATTCCAATGCGGTTGCCTGATCGCACAATGGCAGATGTGTCAATATTCTTTTGCTTAAGCGAAGCAATGATCTCTTCACTTAAATAATTATCCGGCACAGCAGAAAAATATTTTACAGGAGTATTCCATTTTGCCAATGCCGTTGCTACATTCAATTCTGCACCGCCAATATAGGTCGGTATATTATTTTGCCTGATCCATTCGCCATTTAAACGGGGCGACATCCGGAATAATATTTCCCCGAAACAAAATATTTTATTCATCTAAAAATTGCCAGTTAAAGTATTCTTTCGCATTATTATAACAAATGTCCTGCACTATTTTCCCCACCCATGGTATATCATTAGGCAATTCACCATTTTCTATTTCTTCACCCAGCAGGTTACATAATATCCTCCTGAAATATTCATGGCGTGGAAAAGAAAGAAAGCTGCGGCTGTCTGTAAGCATACCGACAAACCGGCTGAGCAAACCCATATTGCTGAGCGCATTTAATTGCTTTATCATCCCGTCTTTTTGGTCTAAGAACCACCAGGCAGCTCCCCATTGTATTTTCCCTGCGATGGAACCGTCATTAAAATTGCCCGTCATGGTAGCCAATAACTCATTGTCGGCGGGATTAAGGTTATATAAAATTGTTTTTGCCAGTGTATTGTTTTTATCTAACCGGTCTAAAAATTTAGCCAGTGCTTTTGCCTGCGGAAGATCACCAATACTGTCCCATCCTGTGGCAGAACCCAGCTCTGACAGTCGCCTGCTGTTGTTGTCCCGCAAAGCTCCCAAATGAAACTGCTGCACAAAACCCTTTTCAAAATCCCATTCGGCAAAATTCACCAGCATGGCCGATTTGAATTTCCTGCTTTCTCCCGGTGTTACTGTACCGCCGGCGCGGATATTCTCAAATATGTTTTTAATTTCCTGTTCCGTATATTCTTCTGCATACATTTCTTCCAGCCCGTGATCACTTACACTGCAGCCATTGGCTGCAAAATAATCATGACGTTTTTTTAGTGCCGATAAAAAATCATTGTAGCTGCTGATAGAAATATTGGAAGCCGCTTCTAATAAAGAGAGATAATTATTAAAAGAAGCGGCATTATCTGCATCCATCGCTTTGTCCGGGCGAAAAGATGGCAATACTTTTATTTTCCTCCCGCCGTGAGCGGGATTGTTCTTTATTTGCTGGTGATATTGCAGGCTGTCAACGGGATCATCGGTAGTGCAAACCAATCGCACATTCATTTTTTCCAGTAAGCCTTTTACGCTGTATTCTTTTGTTTGCAGCAGCGCAGATGTTTCATCATAAATTTTCTTCGCCGTATCTGCATTTACAATATCATGAATGTTGAAATGCCGTTGCAGTTCCAAATGCGTCCAGTGGTACAAGGGGTTTCGCAAAGTGTAAGGAACGGTTGATGCCCAGGCATTAAATTTTTCCCAATCGCTTTTTCCGCCGGTGATGTATTCTTCCTGTACACCATTGATACGCATGGCCCGCCATTTATAATGGTCGCCGTTGAGCCACACACGGGTAAGGTTCTCAAAATTTTTGTCTTCTGCTATTTCATCCGGTGGCAGGTGATTGTGGTAATCAATAATAGGCATTCCTTTGGCATACACATGGTACAGCTGCTGTGCCGTATCGCTGTTAAGTAAAAAGTTTTCGTTTAAAAATTTTTTCATACTTGATTATAAAGATACAGTAACAGCACCGCCTGTGAATTATTCCACGTAAAGACGCGGAGAAAATCAAGACGCTAAGAAAAATTTTTGCTTCTTAGCCCTTACCTGGCATCTTTGCGTGGAACCAAACCGCACTTATTTGGCAATGCCAAGCGGTGAAAAATAAGCAAACACCGATATGATAATGGCTGCCACAATTATTGACAGCACCACATCCCATTTGTTCCAGCTTGCACGGCTTGCTGCTTTATCTTCTGCCACGGTAGTGGCAAATGTAAGCCCGGCAATATGTTCTTCATCCGGCTTTGGCGTAAGCAAACTTACTATTACCATCCATGCTATGGAGAACAGGAAAAGGTAAATGCAGAAATATAAAAAGTTAATGGTGGCAAAATCATACAATGCCCCACTGAGGTTATTTTTAAATAATTCAAGCGTGAGCTTGATAAGCCCAATGATAAAACCAACCACCATTGCAGAGTAAGCGCCCTTTGCATTGATGCGCTTAAAAAATACGCCTAATAAAAATACAGCAGCAATTGGCGGCGCCAGGTAAGATTGTACGCTTTGCAGGTATTGATATAATGTGTTGGATATCCTTCCCATCATTGGTATCCATACCATGCCCAGTATTACCACCACGCCTGTGGCTATACGCCCTACCGTTACCAGTTCTTTACCGGTAGCTTCAGGTTTCATCTTTTGATAAATATCCATGGTGAACAAGGTAGAGCAGGCATTATATACCGAAGCCAGGGAAGCCATCAATGCTGCCAGCAGGCCACCGGCCAATAAACCCCTTAAGCCCATCGGCATTATTTGTTCCACCATGGCAGGAAAAGCAGCATTGTAATCAGGTGTGCCATCTGCATTGTTGGGCAATACCAATTGTCCTTTTTGGTGCAGTACAAAAGCAATTAACCCGGGAATAAGAAAAATAAAGAAGGGCAATAATTTTAAATAAGCCGCAAAAATGGTTCCCCTTCTTGCCTGCTTTTCGTTTCTTGCAGCAAGGCAGCGCTGCACAATGTGCTGGTCGGTACACCAATACCAAATGCCGACGATCGGCGAGGCAAATAAAATGCCCAGCCACGGGAACTCAGGATCACTGAGCGCACGAAACATGTTTAGTTTTGCTGCAGGAATAGCTGTTATCAATCCATGCCAGCCGCCTATTTTATCTAATCCCAAATACAACAGCACCGCAGAGCCACCTAGTAAAACAAAAGCCTGTATCGCTTCTGTGTACATTACCGCATGTAAGCCGCCGAAGATGGTATACACACCGGTGACCACCACCAGTATGATAGCACCTGTCCAGAAATCAATGCCAAGTATTTGGTTAAACACCAGTGCGCCTGCAAAGATTGTTACCGATGCTTTGGCAATAACATAGCTCAGTAATTGAATGATGGATAATAAACGCCTTGCCTGCGGATTGAACCTTCTTTCTAAAAATTCGGGCATAGTGTACACTTTGCTCCGCATATAAAAAGGAACAAACACCCAGCCTAATATCAGTACTATCCATGAATGCAGTTCATAATGCCCCATTACCGTACCGGAGCTGGCCGCAGTGCCGGCAAGCCCTACAATATGTTCTGAACCTACATTGGAAGCAAGGATGGAAGCGCCTATCACCCACCACCCGAGATTGCGGTTGGCTAAAAAATAATCAGTAGGAGAATTTTTGCTTTTACGAATAGACCAGATGGAAATGCCGGCAATCACTAACATGTACAGGATAAGAAATATCCAGTCTGCGGTTCCGAGTAAGTTCATACTGCAAGGTTTTAAATATGGAGCAATTGATCGTTATTGAAACTATAAACAGTTTTTTGTACATACACTTCACCCAGCCGTAAAATTGTATTGGGAAAATTGCTTTGATTGGGGCTGTCTGCAAAATGCTGCGCTTCCAGGCAAAGCCCGGCATATTTTCCATACCGCTTTCCTTCTTTTGTGTATTGTAAATTTCCATCCAAAAAATGACCACTGTAAAAGTGTATGGCCGGTTGCGTAGTATGCACCGTCATGCTGTGGCCGCTTTGTTGATGAAACAGCACAGCGGCTTTTATCAATTCGCCATTGCTTTCCGGCAATACCCAGGAATGATCATATTCTGTTCCCGGTACTATTTCGATTTTTTTACTTTTGGTAAAATCAAAAGGAGTTCCTTTTACATGTATAAATTTTCCTGTAGGGATTAACGCATTGTTCACTTCTGCTATGCGCCCTGCATTCAACTGCAATTCATGTTCAAGTATATTCTCATCGCCGGATAGATTAAAATAACAATGGCTTGTCAAGTTTACAGGCGTGGCCTTATCTGTAACGGCCCTGTATGAAATATGCAGCGCATCCCCTTTCACTTTATACTCAACAGTTACCAGCAGGTTCCCGGGAAAACTCTCTTCTCCGTCTTTGCTACTGTAACTAAATTTTACGGCGTTTTCCTCCGGTAATATTTCTGCATCCCAGTACACTTTATCAAAACCCCTGTGCCCGCCGTGAAGGAAATTTTCACCATCGTTCTTTGCAAGATAATACGCCTGCCCGTCGAGATGAAATGCAGCGCCTGCAATCCTGTTGGCATAACGGCCGCAAATGCTGCCGATATAAGAACTGCCTGCGCCGGTATATCCTTCCAGTGTATCAAAGCCCAGTATCACATCTGTTAAGCCTCCTTCTTTACCGGGGAGTAAAATGCTTTGCAATGTTGCCCCGTAATTGATAGCGCTTACCTGCAGCCTGTTGCCATCTGTAAGAATATAGCGGCTCACAGGTTTGTTTTCAAATTCCCCGAATGGTTGTATGCTTACACCCATTGTTAAATAAAACGGTTGATGATATTTTCCAAATATTCCTGCCTGCCGCTTGTTACTGCAGGTTCGCCATTTTCAGCAGCGTAATTGCGTAAGTCTTCCAGCGATAAATTTCCTTCTTCAAATGCTTTGCCTTTACCGCTGTCATAGCTCGCGTAACGGTCTGCCCGTATTTTTTTGTAATCAGACTTTTGCAAAATATTATCTGCTGTTACCAAAGCCCTTGCAAAGCTGTCAATGCCGCCGATATGTGCATAGAACAGGTCTGCAGGGTCTGTAGAGTTCCTGCGGATTTTTGCATCAAAGTTGATGCCGCCGCCTTTAAAGCCGCCTGCCTCAAGTATGATAAGGAGCGCTTCCGTCAGTTCATTGATATCATTGGGGAACTGGTCAGTGTCCCACCCGTTTTGGTAATCGCCGCGGTTGGCATCCATGCTGCCGAGCAAACCGGCATCTGCTGCCACCTGCAGCTCATGTGTGAATGTATGGCCGGCCAATGTGGCGTGGTTCACTTCAATGTTCAGGCTAAAATCATTTAATAAATCATACTGGCGCAGGAAGCCGATCACTGTTTCGCAATCATAATCATATTGGTGCTTGGATGGCTCACAGGGCTTGGGCTCAATAAAGAATTTTCCTTTAAAGCCATTTTTCCTTGCATAGTCTTTAGCAGTGTGCAGGAATTTTGCCAAATGTTCTTTTTCCCTTTTCACGTTTGTATTGAGCAGGCTCATATAACCTTCACGGCCACCCCAGAACACATAATTTTCGCCGCCTAATGCAATGGTAGCATCCAGCGCCGCTTTTACCTGTGCGCCGGCATGTGCCAGCACATGAAAATCAGGATTGGTGCTTGCACCGTTCATATACCTCCTGTGAGAAAACAGGTTGGCGGTGCCCCAAAGCAATTTTACGCCGCTTGCTTTTTGTTTTTCCGATAAATAAGCAGTGAGTGCCTGCAATCTTTTTTCATTATCTGCCACATCATTGGTATAGCTTACTACATCCACATCGTGAAAACAATAATAGGGCAGGCCCAGCTTGGTAATAAATTCAAACGCGGCATCTGCTTTGTCCTTTGCTTTTTCTATAACATCACTTTTTTCATCCCATGGAAAAATATGGGTGGGTTCGCCAAAGGGATCTGCACCGCTTCCGTTAAAGCTGTGCCAATAGGCTACAGCAAAACGCAAATGCTCTTTCATCGCTTTGTCTGCCACTACTTTGTTTTCATCATACCAGCGGTAAGCCAGTGGGTTGTCACTTTCCTTTCCCTCGTATTTTACCTGGGGGATACTTTTAAAGAATTCTTTCGGTCCGGTAATAACTGCCATTTTAATTGAATTGATGATTTAAAATATTGATTGCTCTAAAAAGTGTTTTTTGTTAAATACTAATTTAACTACAGAGAACACAAAGAGAAAACACAAAGTTCACTAGGATATCCTTTGTGTTTCTTTGCGTAATCTCTGCGGCCTTTGTGGTTTAAATAATTCAAACAACTTTTAATTGTGTTTCCAGTAATTGTTTCCAGCTTCCATACAAATCGTTGTACAAAGCAGTTTGCCGCGGTTCTGTTTTGCCTATAGATTTCCTTCCCTGCATTGCTTCGGCCTCAGATGCATAAATACCTGCACCCACGCCGGCGCCCAGTGCTGCACCAAAGCTGCCATCGCCTTCATAAAACTCCACTGATACATCATTGATATCTGCAAATATTTGTGTAAAAATGTCGCTTAAAAAAAGATTGGCCCTGCCTGCCCTTATCACTGCCGGCTGAATGCCGTTCTCTTTCATGATATCAAAACCATAACGGAAGGCAAACGCAATACCTTCCTGCACAGAGCGGTAAAAGTGCGATGCCGTATGCACATTCAGATCTACATTCCGCAAATGGGCGCCCACAATTTTATTGTGCAGCATTCTTTCTGCGCCATTGCCAAAAGGCAAAATGCTTAACCCTTCGCTGCCGGGCTTTACCGTTGCCGCCGCTGCATTCATAGCGGTGTATGAGATGCTGCCGCCCATGATGGTCTTTATCCAGCGGTTCATAATACCACAGCCGTTTATATTCAGCAATACACCTGTACGGGTATTTTGTTTTTTGCTGTTTACATGCACAAAAGAATTTATCCTGGATGCTTTATCATACGCCAGCGTATCTGTCACTGCATAAATCACCCCGGATGTTCCGGCCGTGGCAGCTACTTCGCCCGGCTCCAGCACATTCAGTGAAAAGGCATTGTTGGGCTGGTCGCCTGCTTTGTACGAAACGGGGATGCCTTCTTTTAATGAAAGCCTTGTGGCCACGCTTTCTTTTATGTGACCGTGCGGTGCAAATAAAGGATGTATTGCAGGAAATAATTTTTTATCAAAACCAAAATAACCGGTCACGTCATCACTCAGGGTTTCAGTTTTATAATCCCACAACACGCCTTCACTCAGCGCAGAAGCAGTGGTGGTGATTTCTCCCGTCATTTTCATGGCGATAAAATCGCCGGGCAGCATGGCCTTATAGATTTTTTCATAAAAGGCAGGTTCATTTTCTTTTACCCATGCCAGTTTGCTGGCGGTAAAATTTCCCGGCGAGTTCAATAAGTGTGACAGGCTTTTTTCATGGCCAATGGCATCAAATGCTTTATTGCCAATTTCCACGGCACGGCTGTCGCACCAGATGATGGCATTGCGGAGTACATGCTGGTTCTCATCCACCAATACCAGCCCGTGCATTTGGTAAGCAATACCAACAGCGGCAATATCCAGTGGATTGTAAGCGCCGGATGCATGGCACTTTAATATCGCCTGCTTGGTGTCTTCCCACCACTGGTCGGGGCTTTGCTCGGCCCAGCCGGGCTGCAGCGCAATGATATCATTCTCCGATTCCGGGTATTGCGCCGTTGCCAGTATTTTTTTTGTTTGTGCATCCACTACAGATGCCTTTACTGATGAAGTGCCGATATCTAGTCCGAGTAATAACATTTTGTTTTTTGAAATGCCTGCAATTTAAAAATGAAAGGATGATACGTCATCCTTTCATTAAGTTTCAACAATACTATTTGAGCAACTTTTATGTTTTATTGCCCTTTTAATCCCTGTAAAAATCCACTATATGCAGGTTTGGGTGCATAATCGTTATCGTACAGCAAGGGATATTCTTTTCCGCTGTTATACAACCAGCTGTTCTTATCATTCACACCCCAAATAGTAATACCGGCACGTTGTGCAGCAGGAACATTTTTTATGTAAGAGTTAACAACATACTTGTACATATCTGCCTGCGAAGCAAGCAATGTAGCAGGAACAGGCACTGATTGATAATCAGGTTTATTAACAGGATTTAATTTTATATCCAATTCTGATATTCTTACTTTTAATCCTGTTACCGCTAATTTTTGGAACATGGCATCAATGCCGGCATAAGATGTGTTGACAGAAATGTGCATTTGCGTACCAATACCATCCACTTGTGCGCCATTGCTCTTTAAATAATTTACATAAGCAATCAATGAATCTAATTTTTTACTATTTGATTCAAGGTTGTAATCATTTACAAACAACAACGCCGCAGGGTCAGCAGCATGAGCATAGGTAAATGCTTTTATACCCACGTCTTTTCCCAGGTATTGCGACCATACGAACACGCCCGGGCTTGTTGCAGAAACTCCCGATGGCAAATTAGTGTTGGTGCGGATTGTTCCGTCTTCTGCAAGCGGTTCATTCAATACATCCCATGCTTTTATTTTTCCCGCATAATGTGTAACAACACTATTAATCCATAAACGTAAAACAGAATCTACACGATCTGCAATTGCAGCAGGTGCAGATTGTGCGGCATCCGCTGTTAAATTATCTGCAACTATGTTATCAATATAAACAGTGCTTCCTGCGGGATTATGTGCCAGGTCAAACGCTATAACCGGGGAGGTGCTTGATGCGGTAAATGTATAATTGTATTGCGCCCATGAAGTGGTAAGCGGCTGGTCGCCGGTATAAAAAACATT
>JBEHYP010000040.1:0-29396 GCA_048498115.1 Bacteroidota bacterium
GCCGCATGAGAAGGACATTCGCGACAGCAAGTCGTAGCCGCGGCATGACGACGATGGATACATCCTGTCCAGTGCCGGGTATTTTTTCCAGTTCTGCCATGCTGATACCTTCCTGCTGTGCAATATTTAATACTAACGGAGAATAAAAACGGACAGCAGTGGCAGTGCCGGTATTGGCAATAGCTGCAGGCTGGTAAGGAATGGTTTCCACCACGCTGGCTTCTTCGTATGCCGGGGCAGGTGGGGAAGGGGGCTGCGGTGCAGCAGTAACAGCGGCATCGGCGCTTACTCTTATTTTAGCAATGGTGGCACCGATAGGTACCACATCGTTTTCTTTAAATAAAAGTTCTTCTATTACACCGGCAGCAGTGGAAGGCACTTCGCTGTCAACTTTATCGGTGGCAATGTCCAGCACAGTCTCATCTTCCTTAACGGTATCGCCGGGCTTTTTGTGCCATCTCAAAATGGTGGCTTCCATTATACTTTCTCCCAGCTTGGGCATTACCAGATCAACTAATGGCATATTATTTTATTTGAAATGAATTAATAAAAGCAATCGGCGCCAAAGGTAATTATTTTGGGTTAATGGCGGAGGGCAATTGCTGAAGTGATTAAACTGCCGGAAAGTGTACCCGATGCAGAATACCATCAACAATTTATCAATAAATAATTTAACTGTTTTCGAGGATAACCTTTCTCAGCAAATTCAGCGCATTCATTGCCGTAAGCTCAATATTCCTTTGCCTGTCAAACCGGAAATAAAATTTTTGTGTAATGATATTATTATTGTCGCCTGCAGCTATCCATACGGTGCCCACAGGTTTTTCATCGCTGCCGCCATCCGGCCCCATAATGCCGGAAACAGCGAGGCTGTAATCCGTTTTTAATAATTGCAATGCACCTTTCAGCATTTGTATCACGGTGGCTTCGCTTACAGCACCCATGGTCTTTAAAGTGCTTTCATCTACCTGTAATACATTTTGTTTAATACTGTTGGCATAGCTCACCACGCTGCCGTTGTAATACCGGGAGGCGCCGGCTTTGGCTGTGATAAGGCTGGCGATATAGCCGCCGGTGCAGCTTTCGGCAGTGCTGAGTGTTTTATTTTTTGCCAATAGCAGCTTTGCCACTACATCTTCTACCGGCTCATCTTCATTGGTTATCATGTATGCTTTCACCAGCGATTGCAGCGTGGCAAATTGCTCATTGATATTTTTTTCGACCGCCTCTTTATCAAAGCCGCTGGTTGACAAACGTAACCTCACCATTCCATAATTTGGCAGGTAAGCCAGCTTTATATCATTGGGCAATGCTTCTTCAAAATCTTTTATCAAATCTGCCAGCATTGATTCACCAATGCCAAATGTGAGCAACGTTCTGTGTGCAATATGCGGAACAGAAAATTGTTTTAACAGCATGGGTATTACATCGTCTGCCATCATGCCCTTCATTTCATGCGGCACACCGGGCATGCTCATAAACACTTTGCCCTCTTTTTCAAACCACATGCCGGGGGCAGTACCTCTTTTGTTTTGTACCACTTTGCAGGTATCGGGCACTTCGGCCTGCTTTATATTTCTTTCTGTAACCGGCCTGCGGAAAACATTTTCAAAAAGATATTTTACATTAGCGAGTGCGGCTTCATTCACAATCATTTTGCCGTTAAAATATTTGCACAGCAATGGCTTGGTAATATCATCTGCCGTGGGGCCAAGCCCGCCGGTGATCAAAATAATACCGGCATGTTTGCTTTCTTCATCCAGCGCCTGCCATATTTCATCCCACACATCACCTACAGCCACCCGCCTGCATACCCTTATGCCTGCTTTGTTCAATTCTTGCGCCATCCAGCTGCTGTTGGTATCTGTTACCTGCCCTATTAATAATTCATCGCCAATGGTGATGATGCTTGCCTGAATCATTCTTTATATTTAAAAATGAAATGGTTACTTGAAAGATACTCCTTCGTAAACATCTTTTAAGGATAAACTGATTTGTACAGATTCAATAGTGAAGGAGTTTTTCATTTGCTTGTAATCGGTTAGTTGCCAACTGTTGTCTGCCTGTCGTACATGTTTTTCAACATGTATTTTTTCTGTGTCAATCAGTATATATTCTTTGAGGGAATCAATGTCACGGTATAATGTAAATTTTTCGCCTTTATCATAATTACGGGTTGATTTGGAAAGTAATTCGATGATGACAGAAGGATTGGTCAGCGTATCAGATTTTTCGTCCGTTAGTTCCGGCTTGCCGCAAACGATGATAATATCAGGATAAGTATATAAAGTATTTTTGGGAATATGCACCCTGAAATCGCTGCCATAAGGTTTGCAGCCTTTGCCTTTGAGTTTGTACCCAATGTCGGTGAATACATTTGAATAAACTTCGTTATGTTCTTTAGAAGCGCCACTCATGGCGAATATTTCTCCCCGGTAATATTCATGTTTTTCTGTTCCCTTTCTTTCTTCTGCCAGGTATTCTTCGGGAGAGATATACTGGTAATACTTCACCGCCGGTTCATTTACTATATTGCCTGAGTCTTCCATGATGAATTTATTTAGAAAGTTATGCCATCATAAATATCGGAAAGAGGCAATTGCTGTTCAATACTGCTGATATGTAATGATGCTTCAATGCCTGCAATGTTTTCAAACTTCCATAAGCCATCATTCTTTTTGGTGATGCTGGTGATAAGTATTGAAGTGGAGTTGATTAAAATGTATTCCTTTAAAGAAGAGATTTGCTGGTAATTGAAAAACTTGGCCCCTTTATCATGGTTTTCTGTAGAAGGGCTGAGCACTTCAATGATAACAGAAGGATTAAGCAGGTTATCAAAATGCTCATCTGATAATTCAGGCTTACCAGATACAATGGTAAGGTCGGGGTACATGAATGAGTTGGTAGAAGGAATATTTACACGAAGGTCGCTGGGGAAAACCTCACAACCACTGCCTTTAAGCCTTGCATGAATGGCAGCTACCAGGTTTCTTACAATACGGTTATGGTCTAATGAAGCCCCCTGCATGGTAATAATTTTACCATTTATCAGTTCATGCTTCTCTACAGCTTTTCTTTCTGCTTCCAGGTATTCTTCTGCAGAAAGATAATTGTATTTCACCGCCGGCTCATTCACTGTATTTTCCATATACCAAACTTACAAATCTTTCGGCGTTTTTAAGCAATATACTTATATGAAACCGGACAATAGCATACACTAATGCCTGCTGATATTGAGAGCAGCAAAGAGGTCTTAAAGCCGTTATTCTATCAGCTTGTTCCTCATTCCGTACATAATCAGCCCGCCGATGGTTTTGGCGTTCACTTTTGTTTTCATGTTTTGGCGGATAGTCTCGATAGTGCGTGGACTCAGGAAAATGATCTTCGATATTTCTTCGGTGGTCTTGTCTTCGCTCAGGAGCTTGAGTATTTTCAGCTCTTTTTCATTGAAGTGTACAACAGGGGCGCTGCCATAGTGCTGGCGCACATTTTTCCGCTGCATCAGCTTGCCCATTACGGCCCGGTTTACCAGGTCGTTGAAATAAAAGTCATCGTTCATACAGGTGAGGATGGCATTGTATATCTCTTCAGGGTCAGTGGTTTTAGTGAGGTAGGCGTTGGCGCCCATTTCCATCATTTTACTGATCATCTGCTGGTCATCATACATGGTAAGCACAATGATCTTTACCTCCTCATATTCCTTCCTTAGCAGTTCAATGGCGTTGATGCCATCAATTTCAGGCATTCGTATATCCATCAGCAGCACATCCGGCAATTGAATGGCCATTTTATGCATCAGGTCTTTGCCGTCTTCGGCTTCCCAAAGCATCTTCAGGTTTTCTTTACCGGAAAGCGCCATTTTAATACCATCCCTGAAAATTTTGTGATCATCGGCTATAGCAATTTTTATGAGGTAGTCTGCTGTGCTGGGCATAACTGGCTCTGATTGATGTTTTCGCATTTCCTTGGAGGTTAAAATTAACTATTAATTGGTTAGTAAAAACACGGTATTTGGTTTTAGTTTTCAACAAATCCCCAACGCCGGGCTTGCTTATCACACTGGTATTATTACTAATAAAAAGATAAATACATGTGCTTAAAAACAGGTAAATACCACAACTATATTATCTGCAGGCTTCCTTATTCTCTGGTTGATAATTCCTGTAAAACTTGTAAAACTGCTAGCATTGTAATATCTGATTTATTTAGGCGCACCGGTCCTGTTCTTTTCCGGGTTTGATTACGTAGCTCAGTCTTGTGTGTTGCCGGCAAGCCCGGCTCCCTATATTATGGGATTTATACTAAAGATTTGTTCGTAAAACTACCTTCGTATTTTTCGACAAATATAATAGTAAATTTACTATTTTCCACAGGTACATTTACCTTTTTTTTGACATTTTCCTTTTAATAATTACAAGTATAAGTTATTGAATGACAGTGATATAATAAATATTTTTTACATCCTTTTTAGCATAATACCCCTTGTCGGCGCACGGGTTTACAGGGAAGTTTGCAGTACGAAACTATCAGTAAACCTCTAAACCTACAAAAATCTTATGTGGACTTGGTAAGACATTTTAGCCACAAGTAAATTTTGATTTTGTTATAAGGGTTAGTTACTTTTGAAAAAAACTAATACCTATTATAATTCAAAGTCTGATTTATATCACCTGGCTAACCGAATTAATGCCTTTTATTCTTTGTCTTGTCTATAAAAATAGGTTAAAGACTAAAGAATTAAAGGTTTTTTTTATTTATACAGGTTTGTTCTCTTTGTTTTTTTTAATTGCTTTATACCTAAAAACTTTTTCACATAACGGGGCCTTGTCATTGCTTGTGAAAAGATTGTTTTTGGTGGTTGAATTTTCCTTGCTGTGCTTTTTTTACAATTTTACGCTCCAGTCCAGGTATAAAACTGCTTTTTTCGGTATCAGTATTGCCTGTTTTACGGCCTATTCAGTATATGATTTTTATTCAACCTCTGCAGGTAATTTTTCTTTTGTCCCGCTTGTAATAGAATGCTTCTATTTCCTCGTAGTTATCATATACTTTTTATATGAAAAGATAAATTATAGTGTTTCCAGCCCTATTGCCAATTCCCCGGCTTTCTGGATTTCAGTGGCTTTTTTGATTTATTGCGCCGGCAACTTTTTTCTTTTCCTGTATTCAAATTCCATGGTAAAAAATTTAACAATGAAGGATGCCAATTTCAGAAATCAGTATAATATCATTTACTGCTGTGTTACGATAATAAAAAACATTTTCTTATGTACAGCCTTGCTGATAATAAAGCCGTTGCATGAGGATGAGATCACTAATAAAAAAATAGACATTGATTTAGACCAATTTTACCCATTACCAAAAAATACTAACCTATAACCGAAATGATCTTTTTGCAGGTAACAACCGGTGCTTCCGGCCCAAATTATATAATGCTTCTTGGTACGTTGGGCATGGTAAGCCTTACCCTGGGTATTGTGTTTTTTGTAATATTCCACCAGCGCAAGGTTACCCGTTTTAATATGGAACTGAAAAAGCTGGAAGAAGATAAGCAGCAGATACTGCTCAATGCTTCCATCAGGTTTCAGGAAGAAGAACGTAACCGTATAGCGGCCGACCTGCATGATGATGTAGGCCCCTTGCTGGCCACAGCCCGCCTTTACCTGAATGAAAATATTGTGAACCAGGAGCCGGCTGCACAATTGCAATCTATTTACAGCGCCCGGCAAATTATTGATGATGCCATCCAGCTTATCCGCAACATCAGCCATAGCATGATGCCGCCCACGCTTAAAAACTTTGGATTGGAAAGCGCTATGAGCGACCTGTTTCAAAAGATCAACGGCAGTGGCAGTCTCAATGCAAGCGTGCGTTTTCATGACTACCGTACCCGGCTTAAGCTGGAGCAGGAGCTGCATATTTTCAGGATTATACAGGAGCTCATCAATAACATCATGAAGCACAGCAATGCCGGTTTCATCCACCTTACCCAAAATGCCAATGCCACCCACAGTTATTTCAGGCTGCACCATGACGGGCAGGGGATTATACAAACAGAATTTGACAGGCTGAACAATACTTCTGCCGGGCTGGGCCTTAAGAATATTGCCAGCCGTATAAAAGTGCTTAATGGAAGGATATTTTTTGAAATTGACCCAAGTCATACCTATTATAAGGTCACTATCGAGGTACCGAAAGAGCCGCCTGTTTAATGGGTATTTTTTTGGGAAACATTGCTGAATGTTCTTTGCCGGGAGAACAGCAAGAAATTACCCGGCACCATTTCTTTTTTGTAAATTTGCGTTTGTCCGGATTTTTGCATTATGGAACAGATCAAGGCAGCTATAGCTGATGACCATCAGATTTTCCGCAAGGGGGTAATACTCTCCCTGCGCCCTTATACTAATATTAAATTTGTAGCAGAGGCCGACAATGGCGATGAATTGATCCAAAAAATAAGAGAGACCGAACCGGATATTGTACTGTGCGATTTGAAGATGCCCGTGAGAGACGGGATTGATACCACCAAGCAGATTACCAAAGAATTTCCCAAAGTGAGGGTGATCATACTTACCATGTATGAAGACGAACGCTTTGTTGGCCACCTGATGGATTGCGGTGCTGCCGGCTACCTGCTTAAAAGCACCGAGCCTGCAGAAATAAGAAAAGCCATGATGGAAGTAATGCGTACCGGCTTTTACCTGAACCCTTTTGTGAACAAAGTGCTTATCAGGAAAAATTACAGCAAGCAAAAATTCAATCCCTCGCTCAGCACTGAAGTAGTGATAAGCGACAGGGAAAAAGAAGTGCTTACGCTTGTATGCATGGAATATACCGCTTCGGAAATTGCACAAAAAATGGACATCAGTTCAAGAACAGTAGAAGCTATTAAAGACAGGCTGATGGAACGCTTTGGCGTTAAAAACTCTGTGGGGCTTGTGTTTTATGCGATGAAGAACCAGTTGATTGAATAATGTTTCTCGTTTCTGGTTAGCCGTTTCTCGTTTTGGGTACTCAAGAATAATTGTCCCCTTCTTTGGTTTGTACCTTCAAATAATAAATTAGTTGAGATAAGGCTAGAACAACTTGCGTTAGACAAACGGGAAACGAATAACAAACAACGAGAAACAAGAAACAGAAGTATTAAAACAACCCGAACAATGTAGAATCGATCTTATTGATGATCTGTCCTAAATGTTCTTCATTTTCTGCAAACTTATTACTGTCTGCATTTATTACCAGCAAGGGGCCTTCTTTGTATCCTTCAATAAATTTTTCGTAATACTCGTTTAGTTTTTTCAGGTAATCAAGGCGGATATTTTCTTCGTATTCCCTGCCTCTTTTTTGAATTTGCGCTACCAGCGTGGGCACCGATGCTTTTAAGTAAATAAGCAGGTCCGGCGGCTGCACCATGCTTTTCAGGGTTTCAAAAAACCTGTAGTAATTATCAAAATCCCTTTTGCCCATCAGGCCCATGTCGTGCAGGTTGGGGGCAAAAATATTGGCATCTTCATAAATTGTTCTGTCCTGTATCACAGTCTCAGTGCCGCGGTGTATTTCGAGCAACTGGTTAAGCCTGCTGTTTAAAAAGAAGATTTGCAGGTTAAAGCTCCAGCGGGGCATGTCTTCATAAAAATCGTTCAGGTAGGGATTGTGATCCACATCTTCAAACTGGGGAATCCATTTATAATGCTTGGCAAGCATTTCCGTTAAAGTGGTTTTTCCTGCGCCGATGTTACCGGCTATAGCAATGTGTTTTGGTTTTTTTGTTTTACCCATGTTTCCCCAGGCCTTTTAAAATGAAGTAAAAGTTAGTTTCTAAATGAGCGCCGAAAATAACGAAAAATGAATGTACGCAATCTTTGGTTTTGAACAAATTGTAAAATCCTGTTTTTAGGTTAGCCACAGATTTCACAGATTGACACAGATAAAATACAAAAGTCAATTTCAACTAAGCGACACGAATATTCATCTTCTGTGTTAATCTGTGGCAAAAGCCTTCATGTTTATCACCGGCTAAAAATAATTCAGCCCCATTGCTCCCCTTACCAGTTCCATAGTGGCTTTTGCATTGGCCCTTGCTTTTTCTGCGCCTTTTTCCATTACAGCCTGCAGGTATTTCTCATCGCTTAAGATACTGTTCACTTTTTCCCTGATGGGGCTGATGAAATTCACCATATCTTCTGCCAGCTGCTTTTTCATATCGCCGTAGCGGATATTGCAGTTGTTATAATCGTCATCAAATTTTTTCACCACGTCTTCTTTACTTACCAATTTCATCAGGCCAAAAATATTTTCAATATAATCCGGCTTCGGTGTGTTTGATTCGGCAGGGCCACTGTCTGTTTTTGCCTTCATCACTTTTTTCCTGATAAGGTCATCATCATCTGCCAGGTATAAAGTGGCCATCTGGTTTTCGCTTTTGCTCATTTTGCCGGTGCCGTCAAGGCTGGGTACTTTCACCAGTTCCTGGTTATAGTTAAATGCTATTGGCTCGGGAAAAACCTCCCCGTAGCGATGATTAAAACGGTTCGCAAAATTCCTTGCCATTTCCAAATGCTGCTCCTGGTCCTTGCCCACGGGCACCAGCTTCGCTCTTTGCACCAGTATATCCGTTGCCATTAGTACAGGGTAAGTAAGCAGGCCGGCATTGATATTGTCAGGGTGCTGCCTTGCTTTCTCCTTGAAGGTCACTGTTTTTTCCAGTTCGCCTTTATAGGCCAGCATATTCAGGTACAGGTACAATTCGCTTGTTTCATACACATGGCTTTGGCAATACAAGGCTGCTTTATCGGGGCTCAGGCCACAGGCAATATTCTCTGCCAGCACCCGGTGCACATTTGCTTTCAGCTCTTTGGTATCGGGGTGTGTGGTAAGGGAATGAAGGTCGGCCACCATAAAGTAACATTCATACTCTTCCTGCATTTTTACATAATTCCTGATGGCGCCGAAATAGTTGCCCAAATGCAAAAAACCTGTAGGGCGTATGCCGCTCATTACTATTTCTTTCTTGCTGCTCATAAGGCGGCGAAGATAAGGAAACCGCTCCAACCTCGCCGCAGGGGAGGCTTTTGACCTTCGCAAATAAAAACTGGTTTAATTAGTGAGAGGCCTGATTATATGTTGAATGAAGAACCATTGCTGAAATGCTTAATTACAATGGTTAATATTTAAAGTTTGGCCTTCTTCTCCTTTGCAAAGGAGAGGGAACGAAGGTGAGGTTTTTCACCTATTTTTGTTTAATGGAAGTGAATGACGAAATGGTTGATAAGCTGGCGAATCTTGCAAGGCTTCAGTTTAATGATACGGAAAAGCAATCCATCAAAACTGACCTGCAAAGAATGATACAATTTGTTGAAAAGCTAAACGAGTTGGATACTGAAGGAGTGGAGCCTTTGCTGCACATGAGCGACGACGTGAATATATTAAGGGAAGATGAAGTGAAAGGCAGCATTGCAAGAGAAGAAGGATTGAAAAATGCGCCGGTGCAGGACGGGGTGTTTTTTAAAGTACCGAAAGTCATTAAGAAGTGACCTGTTATCGGTGGTCGGTCGTCTGTCGCCGGGTGGTCAATAATCAATAATCAGTAATAAATAATTAACAAGTGCAGGGCATAATTCATTTAGAAAATATTTGCAAGAGTTATTATCTGGGCAAACAGGAATTGCCTGTATTGAAAGGTATTGACCTGGATATTTACAAAAACGAATTTGTTGCTTTAATGGGGCCAAGCGGTTCCGGTAAATCAACACTGATGAATATCCTCGGTTGCCTTGATTCTCCCACAAGGGGCAAATATATTTTGAACGGGCAGGATGTGAGCCGCATGCAGGACAATGACCTTGCCGAAGTGAGGAATAAAGAAATTGGTTTTGTGTTCCAGCAATTTAATTTATTGCCAAGATTGACTGCTGCTGAAAATGTAGCCTTGCCGCTTATCTACAGCGGCATCAATAAAAAAGAAAGGGCTGAAAGGGCATTGGAAGCATTGGCAAAAGTGAAGTTGGAAGACCGGAGCCATCACAAGCCAAATGAAATGAGCGGCGGGCAGGCGCAGCGTGTGGCTATTGCCAGGGCGCTCATCAATAACCCGGCTATCATTTTAGCCGATGAGCCTACGGGTAATCTTGATTCCAAAACCTCTTATGAAATAATGGATATACTTGGCAAGATCCATGACGAAGGCAATACGGTGATACTGGTAACGCATGAAGATGATATTTCGCAGTTTGCCCACCGCATTATCCGTTTAAAAGATGGTATAGTGGAAACCGACCGAAAGAACGAAACTCCTACAAGGATTGCACAGGCTGTTTGATAAAAAATTTCAATGGCGCTAAAGATATATACCAAAACAGGTGATGCCGGCAAAACAAGCCTGATCGGCGGCACCAAAGTGCCCAAAAGCCATTTGCGTATTGAAACCTACGGTACGGTGGACGAACTGAATTCTTATATCGGCCTTGCAGGCGACCTGCTGCATGATGAAGCAAGTAAAAATATTTTAAAAGAGATACAGGACAGGTTGTTTACCATCGGTTCCTCATTGGCCTGTGACCCCGATAAAGAACCCTTGATGAAAATGCCCGACCTGAAAGAAACAGACGTAGAACTGCTGGAAAAAGAAATTGATAAAATGAATGAAGCCTTACCGCCGATGAAATTTTTTATTTTACCCGGTGGCCATCCTGCTGTTTCCACTCTGCATGTGGTGCGTTGTGTATGCAGGCGTGCCGAACGCCTGTGTGTGAATATGCAGGAGCAGGATTTGTTTGTTGACCCACTCGTAATAAAATACATTAACCGCCTGAGTGATTATCTTTTTGTATTGGCAAGATATACGGGGCATTTGCTTAACGTAGCGGAAGTGCCGTGGAAGCCTAGAGTGAATAGTTAATAAATGATAGTGTAAATTCATATTCGGACGGAATTTTATTCGGAGTGGTAAATCTAACTTCATAAACTGAAAAGAAAAGCTGTTAAACCCTTACTTCAAATGATATCATTCTTTATATGGATGCTAGTGAAAATTATTGTATTAGTTAGTTTAGGTTATTGGATATCTCAAGCGGTTAAGGATACGAGAGCGAATAAGCAAAGTGACAAACTTGAAAATGAATACAACCAGTTGCTGACTGATAATTTCTATGAACATTATCATGTGATATTGATATTGCAAATACAATATGTGGCTTGCCAATACATAAACAAAAGCATATCCCCAATATAAAACCCAGGTTTTATTTCAAGCTTGATAACAATACTGAAAAAAGCGATATTGGTAGTTTTATAAAAAGCTTACCCGAAGAATTTATAGTAAATGTTCCTGCTCTAAAAATCAGTATAGAAGATTCTAAGCCCAAAGACATCTATTTTTGGAAAAACTCAGGTAAATTTCAACTTGCATATCAGCAAAATGCTACTCTCATTTTACTTGGTGGTATGGATACCGAGGAACTCAAAGAGAAAATATTTAATGAAAGTGTTCATTTTAACCTTCAAAACGTAAGCATTGAACGTGCTGCTTTTTTATAAAAGGTTACTACGATTGCGGCAATAATATATTAATTATTTAAATAATTCATTATTTGAGATATTTGAACCTTTGCCTGCGTTCGTGGCACACGAATGAAATGTTAGACTGTCAATTATCCATTATTAATTATCCTCCCATCCTTCATGTGCAGTACCCTGTCGCTCATTTGCGCTAACTCTTCATTATGAGTAACAATCAAAAAAGTCTGGTTGAACTGGTTTCGCAGGTCAATGAACAATTGATGCAGTTCTTTTGCCCTGGCGCTGTCCAAATTACCGGTTGGTTCATCGGCCATGATAATAGAAGGATTGTTGATGAGTGCCCTTGCCACGGCCACCCGCTGCTGTTCGCCGCCGGAAAGCTGCTGCGGTTTATTATCCAGCCGGTCGCCAAGGCCCAGTGTGGTTAAAATGCGGATGGCATTATCCGTTACTTCTTTTTTCCTGCGGTTAGCGATCCAGCCGGGTACACATACATTTTCCAGCGCCGTAAACTCCGGCAGCAGGTGGTGAAACTGGAAAACAAAGCCGATGTATTTATTCCGGAAAGCGGCCAGTTTGTTGCCTTTTAAAGCTTCTACCTGCTGGCCTTCCAGTGATATAGAGCCGCTGTCGGCCTTGTCTAAGGTACCGAGGATGTGCAGCAGCGTGCTTTTACCGGCACCGGAAGAGCCTACAATACTTACGATCTCGCCTTTTTCGATATCAATGTCCACCGACTGTAGAACCGGCAGCGTGCCATAACTTTTCCTGATATTCCGGGCAGTAAGCATGCGATGAAACAATTAAAAAATGATAACGTTTAGTTAAACCGGGGGCAATATATTGATTATTGTTTTAAGGGGAAAAACACATTTGGTAAATTCAATCAAAAATCTACATTTGCAAAAATTTAAACGGAATCAACCATGTTTTGGACACTTGAATTAGCCTCACATTTGGAAGATGCACCCTGGCCCGCCACCAAAGACGAACTGATCGACTATTCGATCCGCAGCGGGGCGCCGATAGAGGTGATTGAAAACCTGCAGGAACTGGAAGATGAAGGCGGTGAAGTTTATGAAAGCCTTGAAGACATCTGGCCAGACTACCCCAGCCAGGAAGACTTCTTCTTTAACGAGGACGAATATTAAAAACATTTCACAGGCTACCCGTGAAAAGAAAATACAGAGGCCGCCAACAATGGCGGTCTCTTTTATTATGTAAGAAAAATATCAGCATTACCAGCAGCATGTGCAGCATGGATGCTGTTATATACTTCAAACAGCTTCCGTATGGCATTCCTGCCTTCTATTTTTAAGTCTAAGGAATAGTCGTTTACATACAGGTCAATATGCTTTCTCATTACGTCTTCGCTCATTTCCTGTGCATGGCTGCGGATATAATCGTTCAGTACAGGGTATTTGTCAAAAGCATATTCGATGCTTTTTCTGATCAAAGCATCTGTTCTTTGTTGAACGGCAGGCGTGATCTTACGATTGATAACGATACCACCGAGTGGAATAGGGTTGCCCGTTTCTTTTTCCCAGTAATCGCCTAGGTCAACTATTTTTTTTAGCCCCTTTGCTTCATAGGTAAAACGGTTTTCATGGATGATAACACCTAGTCCTTTGCCTGATAAAACAAAATCTTCGATTTCATCGTAACGTAAAAAAAATTTGTTCTTTGCTTTGGGATATGCCAGTGAAAAAAGCAAATGCGCTGTAGTGTTTTCTCCGGGGATGGCAATGACAGTTTCTTCTGCATTTCTTATTGCTGATTTCTTGCTAATTAAAAGCGGGCCTACACCTCTTCCCAAAGCGCTGCCGCTGTTTAATAATACATATTGCTTCAGCACTAATGGCAATACTCCATAGCTTAATTTGGTAATGTCTAATTTTCCTTCCAGCGCCCATTGGTTAAGGGTTTGCACATCTTCCAGTACTACTTCAAACTCCAGCCCTTCGCTGTCAATCTTATTGTTTACCAGCGCATCAAAAATAAAAGTATCATTGGGGCAGGGCGAGAAGCCGAGGGTGAGTTTCATCGTTTGTAATAATCAGTAATTAATAATTCAATAGTAATTGCTGCAATTCGACATTCAAACTTCCAATTGCTTCTTTCATCTTCCATTTACTTTTATCCCTTTCGCCCACTTCATTGCTGATGCTCCTTAATTGCAGGAAAGGGATATTTTGCTGCAGGCATACATAGTGCAGTGCTGCTCCTTCCATGGTTTCTGTTTGCGGCACAAAAGTTTTTATCAATTGTTCTTTCTGAACAGGGTTGTCGCTTACTTTATTGATAGTAACAGACTTTACAACCGGCAGGTGCGTTTTGTTCAGTAAAGGGTGTGGATTGATCAGCCAGCCATCGGTAAAAGGAAAATGGTTTTTCCCGGCAAAACCTGCATCAAACACCGTGGTAAAATTATTTTTTTCTTCCATGCCCAGGTCACCGAAAGTATCATATTTAACCAGTACTGTTTTAGCTGCTGCAATTTCATTGTAATTAAAACTACCGGCAATGCCTGCCTGCAGAACGAGATCCGGCCGGTTGTTGGCAACCGTGGTTGTAAGCAGGTAAGTAGCATTGACAGCACCAATACCAGTGATCAAAACTTCAATTTCGTTTGATGAGATCCCTTTTTTCTCCAATAATTGCAGGGTAGGTTCTATTTCAAAAGTGGTGGCAGCGGTTAGTAAAATTTTCATTTTGCAAAAGTATCGGTTTTCTCTGCGTACTCTGCACCCTGCGTGCAAATAAATGACCCCACGCAGAGCTAAGGAGTGCGCAGAGGCATCAAGCTTTCCCCACAACCCTTTTTGGATAGCTCTTTACATTTCACCTGCAAGCGTTAACTTTGCCAAAATTTTTTAAAAGCGGATGTTGTATATTACGAGGATAGAACATTTTAACGCAGCCCATAAGTTGTATAATCCCAACTGGAGCCGTGAAAAAAATGAAGCTGTTTTTGGCAAATGCGCCAACGAAAACTGGCACGGGCACAATTTTGAATTACATGTTACAATTAAAGGGGAGCCTGATCCTGATACCGGGTTTGTGTATGATGTAAAGCGCCTGAGCAATATTGTAAAAGAATATGTGATAGAAAAACTTGATCACAAGAACCTGAACGAAGACGTGGATTTTATGAAAGGCAAACTTTGCTCTATTGAAAATTTGGTCACGGCTATCTGGCAGCAACTGGCGCCGCAGCTTCCAAAAGAAGTTCAATTGCACAGTTTAAAGTTGTATGAAACACCAAGGATATATGTGGAATATTTTGGCGGGTAAATTTTTATAAAAGATCTTATGGTGGATAAAGTAGCAGTTTTCAGGAAAGAACATTTTAATGCGGCCCACCGCCTGCACAATCCTGCATGGGATGAAGCTACCAACGATAAAGTATTCGGCAAATGCAACAATCCCAATTTTCATGGACATAATTATGAACTGATCGTAAAATTAACGGGTGTGCCAGACCCTGCTACCGGTTACGTATATGACCTTAAATTACTGAGCGAACTGATCGATGAAAATGTGCTGCAGCGCTTTGACCATAAAAACCTGAACGAAGACACCGCAGAATTTAAAAACCTGAACCCTACTGCAGAAAATATAGTGGTGGTTATCTATAATATTTTACGGGAAAAAATTGACAAACAATTTGACCTGCACATAAGGCTATATGAAACAGAAAGAAATTTTGTGGAATACCCTGCCTGATGCAACATTATCGCCAACTAATACCAACACGATGCCTTACAAAAAAACAGAGCATTACAACGAAGAAAGGATAACCGAACTTAAAGAAAGTTATCACAATATTATCACTGGTTTAGGTGAAGATGCTGAGAGGGAAGGCCTGGTGAAAACACCGGAAAGAATTGCCAAAGCTATGCTGTTCATGACGCAGGGCTACAGCCAGGATGCCAATGCAATACTGGAGTCTGCCAAATTCCATGAAGAAGTGAGTGAAATGATCATTGTAAAAGACATTGAACTGTACAGCATGTGTGAGCACCATATGTTGCCATTTTACGGCAAAGCGCATGTAGCGTATATTCCCAATGGTTTTATCACCGGCCTCAGCAAAATTGCAAGGGTGGTGGATGTGTACAGCCGGAGATTGCAGGTTCAGGAAAGATTGACACACCAGATATTAAACTCCATTAAAGAAACATTAAATCCATTGGGTGTTGCGGTGGTAATAGAAGCTTCTCATTTGTGCATGATGATGAGGGGCGTGCAAAAACAAAATTCTGTTACTACTACCTCGGCTTTTTGGGGAGAGTTTGAAAAAAATGAAACGAGGAGTGAATTTGTGAAGCTGATCAGCGCCAAACTACATTAATTTATTTACGTTTTGAATAGAAATAAAATACGTTTAATTATCAATTCAAGTTAGATTCATTATGTCACATGCTTATGTATTCCCCGGCCAGGGCTCACAATTCAGTGGGATGGGAAAGAATTTATACGACAGCAATCCGCAGGCAAAAGGATTGTTTGAACAGGCGAATGAAATAGCCGGTTTCCGTATTTCTGATATCATGTTCACAGGAACAGATGCTGACCTGAAACAAACCAACGTAACACAGCCTGCGGTTTTTTTACATTCGGTGATTGCGTATAAAACATTGGGTGATGTGCAGCCTGCAATGGTGGCAGGGCATTCACTCGGTGAGTTTTCCGCATTGGTGGCAAACAATGTATTGAGTTTTGAAGATGCCTTTAAATTAGTGAACATAAGAGCGAAGGCCATGCAAAGGGCTTGTGAACTAAATCCATCTACCATGGCAGCAGTATTAGGTTTGGCAGATGAAAAAGTAGAAGAAGTATGTGCCGAAGTGCAAAACGAAACAGGCGAAATAGTGGTGGCAGCCAATTACAACTGCCCCGGTCAATTGGTAATCAGCGGTTCAATAAAAGGAATAGAGGCAGCCTGCGAACAAATGAAAGCAGCAGGCGCTAAAAGAGCATTGGTATTGCCTGTGGGCGGCGCTTTTCATTCGCCATTAATGCTGCCTGCAAAAGAAGAACTGGCGGCAGCTATTGAAGCAACCAATTTTAATACCCCATTGTGCCCCGTTTATCAAAACGTAGTGGCAAAAGCAGTGACCAACGCCGCTGAAATAAAAATCAATTTAATTGAGCAGCTAACCGGCGCCGTTAGATGGACGCAAAGCGTGCAGGCAATGATTGCAGACGGTGCCACACACTTTACCGAATCGGGACCGGGCAAAGTATTGCAGGGCCTGGTGCAGAAAATCAATAAAGAGGCGCAAGTGGATGGGGTGAGCTAAATATTTCGTTTAAGGTTTAGGTGTTGTTTAAAGGTTTAGCCTAAACTTCTAAACACCTAAACGTTTCTAAACTTTCTTCCTAAAACCTTGCCACCAACTTCAAATTCACCAACCGTGGTGTAAGCCTGTTAGGAATACTGTACACCGTATTGGAAAAATCCTTTATCAACTGGTAAGAAATAGTATTGGGCCGGTCAATCAAATTGAATACTTCAAAGCTGGCCCAGATATTATCAAATCCCCGGAAAGGGTTGTGGCTGCGGCGGGCGCTTTTTTCGCTCAGCAACAGGGCACTAAACCCAATGTCTATACGAATATAGGGATCGATCTTCAGCGCATTGCGGTAGCGCACACTATTGGGAATATTGAACGGCATATTGCTGCCATACAGCATATTCAAATGCACCCTGAAATTTTTATTGGTGGAGAGATAATCCTGTAAAAACAGGCCAATGGTAAGCAACCTGTCTGTCGGGCGCCTGAGCCAGCCTACGTCCTGCCGGCTGCTGTCATTCACCTGCTTGTCTTCCGTTGCTGAAGTGATGAGCTCGCCTTCTTTATTATAATATTGATAATAATAATCACCATCAATGTTTTCCTTTGTTTTCATCAGGCCAATGCTGAGCCAGCTTTCTGCATCGGCCAGCAGTTCGGTGTACAGCCTTGTTTCCAGACCATACGCATAGCCTTTGGCGTTATTATTGCCAAAGTAGCGTATCCTTACATTATCAATATTATAAGGAATGAGGTCGGTTATGTTTTTATAATACGCTTCGGTGGTGATCCTGAAAGGCCTTTGTGCGTTCTTAAAATTATAATCCATGCCTGCCACCACCTGGTAGCTCTTTTGTGATTTTACTGCGGTATTAAGCGTACCGTCAAGCTGCCTTAATTCACGGTAAAAAGGCGGCTGGTCATAAATACCGACTGCCAGTTTGAACAGTACATCTTTTTTCCAGTAGGGTTTGATGCTCACCTGCGCACGGGGGCTTATTAAAAATTCTTTGTTGAGTGAATTGTAATTATACCTTACACCGCCCTGCACCGTAATATCTGTTTTGTCATTTTTTACAACGATATTATCCTGCACATAACCGCTGTACTTATTGATGGACAAGTCAGCATTGGAATGATAAAAAGTATTGAGATTACCTGTATTCACCGGCAGCGAATAACCGGCACTATCCTGGTATTCCCATTCGTACAACTTGTCATTGATCTTCGTTTGTTCTATACCGGTACCAAACTGTATAAAATGTTTACCGCTTTCGATGCTTCCTTTTACAGCGGCATTCCACACATCAATATTTAAAGTATTGCGGCCATAGTTTTGATAATAGCCTGCGCCCAGCGGGTTTACTATTTGTCCAAAGGTGCTGCTGTTGTTATCAAAATCCCTGTCGCCAAAAAGATAAGCGCCGGCAATATCAAAATTTTCATTCTCTTCATCCTCGAAGCGGCTCAGCATCCATTTCAACTTTAATTTTTTATTTACCTGCTGCAGGGCGCTCAGCCCGATGAATTTTGTTGTGTACCCGTCCTTTTCCTGTCCCTGGAAATAAATATCAAGCCCAAGGTTGGCAGTGAACAAAGGGGAGAATACAGAAGATGTTTTTTGTGCATCTTCCGGTATCAGGGTGAATTTAGTGGTGGAATAATTGCCCAGCAATTCCAGCTGCCATTTATCGCTGAGTTTGTAAGTAATATATCCCTGCACATCGGCGGAGTGGGGGATGTAAGCGCCCTTTGTTTCCTGGCTGCTCAATACATTATTGTTGCTGCGGTTGCGTACCCCTACAATATAAGTGAGCTTTTCATTTTTAGTGCTGCCTTCTAAATGAAAGCCCTGTTCCAAAAAACTGAGGTACACAGAGCCGCCAAAGCTTTTTGGTTTTTTGTATTGAATATCCAGCACGCTGCTCATCTTGTCGCCATACTTTGCCTGGAAGCCGCCATTATAAAAACTTACGTTTCTTGCCAATTCAGGATTGATAAAGCTCAATCCTTCCTGCTGGCCGCTTCTTACGAGGTAGGGCCGGTAAATTTCAAAATCATTGATGTAAATCAAATTCTCATCATAATTGCCGCCACGCACACTGTATTGGGAAGTAAGCTCATTATTGCTGCCCACCAATATTTTTATGAGGCCTTCAATGCCGCCGGTGGCGCCGGGCAATACGAGGGCACTTTTGGGATTAATTTTTGTAAGGCCTGTTTCTTTCCTGTCCCTTTCATCTGTTACCACCACAGTTTGTAAAATATTATTGCTGCGTTGCAGCTTTACGATCACTTTTTCTTCTTCATTCTGGCTTAATAAAAAATTCTTCTGCGCTTCTGCATAGCCGGTATGTGAAAAGATGAGTGCGAAAGCCCTTTCTGCCTGCACTTTGATGCGGAAGGTGCCTGAATCGCCGGTAAGCACACCGGTGGTTTTTCCCAGTATGCTAACGGATACGCCGGCTACAGGCTCATCGTTTTCATCCACCACTTTACCGCTTACAAAGGCTGCTTTTTTTTGTGCAAACGAGGTAAGGCAGCACAATGAAAGAATGAAGGCAGTTAGTATTCTCATCATTTGATGAAGATAAATGTTTATTGGCTAAAATTACGGACTTGCGGTTATATGCGGAGGATAGAACACAGATTGAGCGGATGGCCGGATTTATACAGATTGCTTACCATTTACAGGCGTAGCCAAAGTATAAGCGTTTTTATCACCAATGGGCAAAATCCTTTTCATAATTGCCTTTTATCCTTTCCATGGAAGGATTGAAATAACCGAACTTAAGAGCGGGAAATTCTTCACGGATCAGCTCCATCATTTGTTTCAACCCCATGCATTCACCGGTATCGGTCACGCCGATCTTGCCAAGGTACCAGTCAGGATCAATATTAAAATTGCGCCATTGTATCATGCAGAGATCAGTATCTTTTATCAGTTGGCGAAGGGCTTCATATTCTTCTATGCTGTCCGTCATGCCGGGAAATACAAAATAGTTAATGCTCGTCCACCCGCCAAAGCTCCTCACCACTTTCAGGCTTTCGATGATATCGGCAAATTCATAATTGTTCGGGCGGTAATAAGGCATGTATATCTTTTCCCTGGTGCTGTTGGTGCTTACACGGATGCTGTTAAGCCCTGCTTCGCACAATGCCCTTACGGCATCCGGCTTGCTGCCATTGGTATTGATATTGATGCTGCCCTTTTGCGTATGCTTTCTTATCTCAACAATGCTGTCACGGATGGTTTCCCACATCAGCAATGGCTCGCCTTCGCAGCCCTGCCCAAAGCTGACGATGGGATAAGGGGCTGTTTCCAGGTGCGGCACGGTAAACTCCACTATCTCTTCGGGCATAGGCTTGAACGTTAGCCTGTCCTGTGTGCTCACGATTGTTTCTTCTGCCGGCTGGAAGCTGATGCAGCCAATGCAGTTGGCATTGCAGGCGGGCGATGAAGGCACAGGGCATTCCCACCTGCCCAATGCAAAATTCCTTGCAGCGGGACAGTGATAGGTATTGCAGCAATTGTTCATTAAATGCTGCACCAGCCTGTTGTGCGGATAATTCTTTAACAGCCGCTGCGAACCTTCTGCTATCAGTGTATCATCATAGCCTGCACATTCCTGCCGGATGTCCTGCTCAATACGAACAGCAGGCACATAAAATTTATCATTGAACCAGCCTGCAGCCGTATAGCAAAAGAGCGGGAGCGTGGGGGCGTCCTGTTCCGTTTCATAAGCTGCCATGTACAGCCCTGTATGCGCCGGGGGAATGAATGCCGCTACTGCCCAGCCTTTATCACAAAGCCGCATTTCGCCTGTCTTTACATCAATGCCGATGCCACGCCTGCCGGGCAGCTCATACAGGTTGCCGCCTTCAGGCAGCTCTATCCATTCATCAGCGGGCACAGGCAGTGCATCCCAGCCGCTGCGGCCGGTTGTGTACAGGGAAGTATCTTCAAAAATATTCCCGTTGCCATCAGAGTAAAGTATATAGGGGCTTTGCATTGGGTGCAAAGGTCGGTTATTTAAGGGAAACAGGAGAAGAAAACAGCCATGCACAGGAAGCAGTACATTCATTTTTTATTCCATGCTTAACTGCTGCTTTTATCCCTTTTAAGCATGGATTCTGAATACCAATGCCCTTTGTCAAATTTGCCGTTTTGTTTTTGGCGGCTGTATAAAACATTTTCATTTTTTATCAGCAACTTCTTTTGCCTTATCTGCCCTTCCTGGTAATAGTTTGAATAAATATTTAGTGTGAGGTGATTAGAACGGGGGTTTTTAACCCGGAATTCTTTTGTGCCCTTAAGCTCAAAACAGCCAATAAAAATACTTTTTATCTCTTCAGGTGGTTTTGCAATTACAACAGTTCTGTTCGATGTGATAGTTTCAGGCGGGATATATCCTGCAAATGTGCACCTTGCTGTCCGGTATTTTGCAACTCTTGCCAGCTTTTTCTTTTTAAGTTCATTGAAAGCATAATCAAGCCTTTCCACTTGCATGGTATCTGTTTTTACCAATTGTTCTTCCTTGTTAAAATATCTTTTTATGTGATTAAAGGTCAGGTATAAGACAATGTCACTCCCTGCTTCCTGTTGTTCTGTAAAATCCGATTCAACGAAAGGCTTATTTGCAAGTTGTGGATTAAGAATGATGGTATCTCCTGAAACGGTCCATTTGCCTTTTTCAGAAAAATTTTCCCAGCGGTTAAATGTTGGATGTTCAGTTGAAATATATGTAAATGTTGAATCGGCATTAAAAGTAATTGCAAGTTTTGGAGCAGCAATCCCGTTAGAATATGTTCCGGTAATATTTTGTCCCTGTCCGAAACAGGTCATTGCATCGAAAACCGGTATCAATATTACAATGTGCCGCATGCTAACCGTTGGAGTGATACTAATACAAGGCATCCAGTTCAAATTTAGTAATTAGTTTTTACACTATGTTATTTCAGCTTACCCGGGATAGCGTCCAGCAATTTAATCCTGCCTTCCAGCCTGCATTCTTCTGCATTGAAATTTATCCAGTGAAATTTCTTTAACCCGATTTTACTGAAAGTGCCCCGCCTTAATATCTTCACAACCGGGTTGCCATACCATAAACGATAAATAATGGTTGGCGTACCGGAAACCGTCAATACATATATGTCAGGGTTCTTCTGCTTAAGCTTTGCTGCATCACCTGATTGTAAACGTCCCTTGGCAAGCACTTTATCAATAAAACCTTTGGTAGAGGCCGGCATGCTTTCCCACCAGATGGGGAAGATGAAAATGATCTTATCTGCTGCCAGCAAACGCCGGAAATAATCATCGGTTTGCCTGTCAACAAATGGCCGGGTGCGCCAGGCTACCAGATCTTCCCTGGACAGTACAGGATTAAAATGGTCGGCCCTCAGGTCAATTAGATCAACCGTTCCGCCCTGCACTTCAATTGTCTCTTTTACTTTTTTATAAACCGCCGCAGAAAAGGAGCGGTTATGTGGTTCGTTTTCCGATGCCTGCGGGCCGTAAGGATGGTCAAAAATAATTACCGCTTTCATTAACAATAAAAATAATTGCAGCAAAGCTAAAATATAGTGAAGGCAGCAGCGATAACATTTGTTATTAAATTCAATAGCCTTTTTCTTTGGCCAGCTTACTTTTTATACGGCTGAGGTGCACCGTGGTAATACCCAGGTATGAGGCAATGTAATGTTGCGGGATCCGTTTAATGATCTCCGGCCTTTCTTTTACCAGGTTAAGGTAGCGCTGCTGCGGGGTATCTTTAATAGAAGAAAAAAAATGCTTCATGTAATCAAACGTCCGTTCAAAAATGGCATTGATGAACATATCCCGTAACGGGGGCATATCCTTAATTTCTTCCATGATCCTGTCCATATCCTTCTTGTGTATCCACCAGACAATGCCCGGCTCAATGGTTTCAATGGTAACAGGGCTGGGGATTTTCTTCCTGAAGCTTTCAATGGAAGCAACTACGCTGTTTTCAAAAAAGAACTGGAAGCTAATGTCCTTTCCTTTATTATTGAACCATACACGGATGCAGCCTTTTTCAACCAGGAATAATTTTTTTGAAATATCGCCCTCCTTCAGCAATATGGTTTTGGCAGGCACCTGCATGCGATGAAAGCAGCTTGTATAATCGAGCCATTTGTCATCGTCAAGCGGGAATTTATTTTTAAGATGGTCAAGCATTTCTTTAACTGTGTTACAGAACGCTAAGTTATCTCAGTTCCAGATCTCATTCATGGCCGTGAGTATAACCGGCTCCCCATCGGTAACAACGATCGTATGTTCATGCTGCGCCATAAACCCACCTTTGTTTCCTGCCATTGTCCAGCCATCGGTAAGCGTTTCGGCAAATGTTGAAGCAGTAGTTATAAACGTTTCAACGGCTACTACGGTGTTCTTCTTAAATCTTTTCAAATTATACCGGTCCCTGTAATTGGCTATTTCACCCGGTTCTTCGTGGAGGCTCCTGCCTGTTCCGTGCCCTGTTAAATTCCTGATCACTTTGTAGCCGCGTTTTTTCGCTTCTGTCTCTATAAGGTATCCTATATCTGAAATGCGGACACCTCCTCTGATATTGTATATCGCTTTGTGCAGGATATCCCTGGAAGCATCTACAAGCGGTTGATGCCGGTTAACATCTTCTCCCAGCACAAATGAGCTGCCATTGTCTGACCAAAATCCATCCAGTTCGGCCGAAACGTCAATATTCACCAGGTCGCCTTCTTTCAGTATCTTATGGTTCGAGGGGATGCCATGGCAAAACTCATTGTTTATGCTGATGCAGGTGCAGCCGGGAAAGCCATAGGCGAGCCCAGGTGCAGACCTTGCCCCAAAACCTGAGAGGATGGCTGCCCCATAATTGTCCAGTTGTTTTGTCGTCATGCCGGGCCGGGCATAATGGCGCATTTCTTTCAACGTGCAGGCAACAGCTTCGCTTACCTTTTCCATCCCGGCCAGTTCGGTTTCTTTTGTTATTGACATATTCGTTTTTTGCGTATTGGAATATAGCAAAGTTACCATTATTGACTGCCTTATTACTATTGTCACTACCTTTTGTTACAGGTAGTTTTTATTGCGGGATGGCTTCCACTAAAATTTCATTGCCTGCTTTGTCGTAATAAGTACAGGTCATCTTGTCCATACAGATTGCCCAACGTTCAATACCAAAGCTTGCGCACATCGTGATGAAAGTAAGAAAACCTGTTTTGCCCTGCTGATGGGCAACCAGCGCTGCTTTAAATTCTTTACCTTTGGGCATATCGGCAATTGCCAGAGGAGCATACTTTGCCGGCACTTTTGCTGTATAATTGCCGGCACCGTGATAGTCAATATGACCATCTGTTACATAAGCTTCATAATGGGTAACACCTAGCGCCTTAATCTCTTTAATATAAGAGGGGAAATCTGCACCTGATTTCACTTTGCTGTGGGCTTCTTTGATTTGTTCTGCTGTAAACATTTCCTGATTTTTTTAATTTTTAAATGATTTGCATTACAGCACAAAAATCAGGAACGCGGAACCACTGGTAATTGTAAAAAATCGTTTTTCTACAGTGAACGTTTAAAATTCTCGGGGTATCGCCCGTAAACTGTTTAAAGTCTTTAATGAGTAGCGGGAAGGAGTATAAGAATAAGCAATAAATTTCATTAAATGCTTTGAAATGCAAAGCATTTTGCTTAACTTTGCATTTCAAAGTGCTTTCTTAAGTTATAAATTCAATAACATGAAGATTTCAAGAACAAAATTCGTCATCATCTTTCTTGTTTCGGCGTTTGCCTTCCAGGTTATTTTTAATTTACTTCTGGGGCCTGTTGTAAACGGCGATTGGTTCCCGGGAACTGACTCCCCAATAGCCTGGAAGCGTACCGTAGCCTCCATTATATATCCTGTCAAAGTTGTTTTGGTAGGACCCCTGGCACCCGTATTCAACGATCCTGACCCGCCACCCCCTGTTCGCTTGCTTGCCTGTGCCATATACTGGACTGTATTAGCATTGGTTATTTATTTTATCCTCAGTAAAATAAGGGTACATAAAAAAGCATAGATTTTAGCTGCATGTAGCTGTTTGCTGCGTGAGGTCAATATTAAGTTATGAACAGGATTGAGGAAATATACTATGAAGCAAAGTCTGACAAATGGTTTAAGCGGTTTGCTGTTTTTTGCCGTATTGCTTTGGCGGCAGGTTTTATTCCTGCCGGCTATGTTAAGATCATGGGGGAACGGTTTGCCGCAGGCCTGCCGTCCAACAATCCCCTAGGACATTACTTTGATGCCTTGCACTTAACAGGTTATTACTATACTTTTATCGGAATTGCTCAAATCGTAATAGCCATATTATTGCTCATCCCGAAAACTTCCCTTCTTGGTGCATTGCTGTATTTTCCCATCATCGTCAATATTTGTGTGCTCACGTATGCTACCCGTTTTGACGGTACCCGGCTTATCACGATGATGGTATTGGCAAACTTGTTCCTCTTAGTTTGGGATTATGACCGTTTAAAATACATTTTGCCATTTCAGCAACAGCCCAAAACAGATCTTCACGTAGTAAAAAATCCCCTGGGCAAACGCATCCGATTCATATTTTTTGGAACTGTCATTGCAATAGTGACTGTTATCATCATTGGTACTTTCTATATATACGATATTACGCCCGGCAACTCAGAAGCTGAGTGCAGGAATCAATGCGCCTCCAGCAAAAACCCTGCGGCCTGCGAAGCATTCTGTGACTGCATTTACATTCAGGGCCGGCCATTGGATAGTTGTTTGGCAAATTTTAATAAAGCAAAAAATACCCGGGAGTCTGCAAAGGGGAAATAGTACACAAAGAATGATGTTGTTATTATTACCCGGCAACAGGCAAATAATAAGCCCTGGCACTGCAGCCAGCCCGGCAGATTCCTCACTTTGTTCGGAATGACAGCCCTCATTTAACACTAAGATAATATAAGCATAACCTGCAAACATTTTTGCCTGCACCCCATGTATTTACATTTGCGTCCGTCCCCTGGAAAACTGCACTTGGCCTTGCCTGCCTGTATAATAAAAATATAAACCGGTTATGAAACTGCTTTGCTTTTCGTGCTTCCTGCAATGGTATAAAAAAATTACCGTCACCACATTTATCCTGCTGTTATATATTGCCGTGCAGGCGCAGGTGGCCGTGTGGGATGCTTCGGGTATGTCCGGCTTTGGCCCTTCGCCTTTTGTGGCCACTAGCCTTGATGCCAACCTGACTTCTGCCGGCCTCACGAGGGGAAACGGTGTTACTACTTCCGGCAATGCAGCAGGCGGAGGATGGGGCGGCAATGGCTGGGCGGCCAATGCGGCAGATGCAGTTAATAACGATAAAACAGTAAGCTTTAATCTTGTTCCCAACAGCGGGTATGAGCTGTCGCTGAGTGCGCTGAACCTGCATTACAGGCGTTCGACTACCGGCCCCACCACGGGAATGCTGCAATACAGCGCCGGCGGCAACGGCTATACCAGCATTGCGGTGCTCGATTTCAGCAGCACTTCCAATTCTGGTGCAGATATCGCCGAAGTGAATTTGCAAAGCGTGGCGGCATTGCAGCACGTGCAGGGCGAAGTATTGTTCAGGATAGTGCCTTTTGGCGGCAACAACCCTGCCGGCACCTGGTATGTATTCAGGCAAAGCCTGCGTATAGACGGCAGCGTTACCCCGGCAGGAGAAGAAGGAGGCGGAGGCGACTCTTCCGGTTCCAGCTGCACCAGCATTACTTTTTCAAACGGTGTTAATTTTATTGGCGCCGGCATCAGCAGCAATTATCCTGCTACAGCCGGGCTGGATTCTACAGAGTTGCTTGCCCTGGCGTGGACCTGCAATGCTATTGGTTTCCCCATCTGCAACCAGCGTACTTTTTTTAAGCTGGATGTAAGCAGCATCCCGGCAGGCACTGCCATCAGCAGCGCCAAATTGAAATTGTTTGCCAAAACCAATTATCCCTATGCCATTCCCGGCCAGCCTACTTATGGCAGCAATAATATAGGGCTGCTGCAAAGGGTAACAGCGCAGTGGCAGCCTGATACAGTTACCTGGAACTCACAGCCACCCATAGACGAACTGGCACAGAAAGTGCTGCCTGCCAGCACCAGCACTGCACAGAACTATGAAGTGGATATTACGGATTTTGTGCAGCACTGGATTAATTATCCTGACAGCAATTACGGCATGTTGTTCCGCATACAGGATGAGCAGCATTATAAAAGCCTTGTTTTTTATTCTACGGATGCGGCCACGCCACCGTCACTCAGGCCACAGCTAAGCATTTGCAGCGATCTGCCGCTGCCGCTGCACCTGCTGAATTTTGCAGGCAGCCGCTTTGGTAAAACCATACACCTGTACTGGGATTCGGACAATGAAACGGACATGGACAGGTTTGAGCTGGAACGGAGCAGCAATGGAAAAGATTTTGAACGGGTAGCTGCCATCAAAGCAACCAACAAGCCCGGTATTAACCATTACAGCTATGATGATGGTAATACAGGCAGCGGCCGTGTGTATTACCGGCTGAAGATCGTGGACAGGGACGGTACTTACCGTTACAGCAGGATCATATCTTTTGCCCTGCCTGCCGGTAATTTTTCATTTTCACTTTCACCCAATCCTGCTGCTAACGGTTACGCACAGCTGCAAATAAATGCTGCGGTGAGTGATGCAAAAGCAATGATACAAATTACAGATGCAGCCGGTCGCATGATAGGCAAAAAGAATGCAGCTATCAGCAGGGGATACAACAGCATGCTGTTGCCGGGCATTGAACGGTTGGGCAGGGGAATATATGTTGTAAGCATTTATATGCAGGGGGAAATGCATGCTGCCAAACTGCTGGTGAATTAAGGTACGGTAGCATTTTGCGTAAGGCATTAAAAGAGCAAAGCCGCTCACTCCCTGCCTTTACTGCTTCTTTTCTTTTGCTGTACGCCCCATTCATAAATTTTTTTTAAAGCAGGAACCAGCTTCTTTGCATCTTCTGATAAGCGGTATTCTACTCTTGGCGGTATTTCCGGGTAAATTTTCCGGGAAATAAGCCCATCGGCTTCTAATTCTCTCAATTGCTGGGAAAGCATTTTATCTGTTATAGACGGCATACGTTTCTTAAGGAGGCTGAACCTGTTTTCTTTCTCGATGATGTAAGCAAGAATTATAATCTTCCACTTCCCGTCAATTTTGCTCATTGCCACCTGCATGGGGCATTGGCTTTGCAGGGTCCGGTCATTTATAGAGGCGGTTGAATTTTCTTTTCTCATTCCTTTACTTTCATTTTGGAAAGTATAATACAATTCAGTAAGTACTTTCCTTTTACAAAGGTAGAAATTACTTTTGTGCCGTCAATCTGATTTTAAAAATAAAATCAATCAGTCTTAAAAACTATTAAATGCAGGCAAAATGGAAAAGAATGTAAAAACAGGGCCGGAGCTTTCTTATGCTGTTGCTACCGCCACCCGGAAAGGGGTAACCCGTGATTTACCGCACGGGCCGGAAGATCTTCAATGGGTAGCCAATTCAGCAACGCTGATCTATGGCGATCATGATGCAGTTCTCATAGATACCTTTACGTCAATTTCTCAAAACGATGAATTGGTGAAATGGGTAAAATCATTCAACAGGAATTTAACCCATATCTATATAACACATGGCCACGGCGATCATTGGTTTGGGATCGGGCAACTGATTAAAGCGTTTCCCGGTGCGGTTGCCGTAGGAACAACCGAAACTGTTGCAGACGCTCCAATTAATGATTTGCCGGTATACAGGGAAAATTTCTGGGAAAAACTATTCCCGGGAGAGATTCCTGCAAGTGTTTATCCTTCCGTGCTAAAAGATAATTTCATTGAACTGGAAGGACATCGTATCGAAATAATTGATACCGGCCATACTGACACAGCCCATTCAACAAGTATCTGGGTACCTGCTATCCGCCTGGTTGTTGCGGGAGATGTGGTGTATAACCATACGCACGCCTTCACTGCGGAAACCAGCACCGCATCCCGTGAGCACTGGGCAAAAGCGGCAGAAAAGCTGGCGGCATTAAATCCTGTTGCCATCATTTCGGGGCATAAGCAACCGGAACTGCCCGACAGCCCCGAAACAGCTGCGCTCACTGCTGAATATCTCAGGAATTTTAACCGGCTTGAAGCTGAAGCTTCTACCCCTTTGGAGCTTTACGACCGGATGCTCGAATTGTATCCTCGGTATGCCAATCCTGGTTCGTTGTGGGGAGGGGCAAAGGCTGCTAAAAGTTAGAGGGAAAAAATTAAAAAAGGATCCTGGTGCATTGAAAATGCTGAAGCAAGGCACCTCGTGTTTACAGCACGGGCTATAAACAACATTTTTATGATAAGCAATAGCCTGCAATTAACAGTAACAGGCTTATGATTATTATGGCCAGGGGTGGCCTGCCCGGCGTTTTCAGCCGCACCAGCAGCATAGCATATACAGAACACAGGGAAACAACCAGGCCATTGCATAAAATAACTAATGGTATCCAGGCTAAATTGGTTTTGGTAAAATAGTATTGCAAAACAATAATAGAAAATC
>JBEHYP010000041.1:0-28741 GCA_048498115.1 Bacteroidota bacterium
AAACTCAAATACATCGGCATGCCAGTGCTCAAGATAAATGGCAAATGCACCCTTTCGTTTGCCGCCGCCCTGATCTACATACCTTGCGGTATCATTGAACACACGGAGCATGGGGATAATGCCATTGCTGGTGCCATTGGTGCCGCCAATATAGCTGCCGGTCGCCCTTATAGTATGAATGGCCAGGCCAATGCCACCGGCGCTCTGCGAAATTTTCGCTGTTTGCTTCAATGTATCGTAAATGCCGTCAATGCTGTCATCTTTCATCGTTAAAAGAAAGCAGCTGCTCATTTGAGGTTTGGGTGTGCCTGCATTGAACAAAGTGGGCGTGGCATGCGTCATCCATTTTTCACTCAGCAGGTGATAGGTTTTAATGGCTTCTTCAATATTATTTTTATGAATGCCTACGGCAACCCTCATGTACATGTGCTGCGGGCGTTCGGCAATTTTATTATCAATGCGGAGCAGGTAAGACTTTTCCAATGTTTTAAAACCGAAATAATCAAAGCCGTAATCCCTGTCATAAATGATGGTGCTGTCTAATAGGTCTGCGTTCTCTTCAATGATCTGCATAACATCATCGGCTATCAACGGCATTTTCCTGCCTGTTTTTGCATCGGTATACTGGTGCAGCTTTCGCATGATTGCTGAAAAGCTTTTTACTGTGTTTTTGTGTAAATTGCTTACAGCAATCCGTGAAGCCAGTATTGCATAATCAGGATGAATAGTGGTGAGCGATGCTGCCGTTTCTGCCGCAAGGTTGTCCAACTCCGTTGTAGGCACACCGGCGTATATGCCTTCAATGGTTTTTTTTGCCACATCAATAACATTTACCAGAGGGCTTAAGCTGTAAGAAAGCTTTTCGATCCTTGCGGTTACTTTATCAAATTTTACGGGTTCTTTCTTGCCGTTTCTTTTTATTACATACATGGGATTAAATATTTTGTTGATTAGTAATTATTAGTGTTATGATATCTGATTTCTGATGTAGGATATATGATATATTGTATTTAAAAATCGTCATCGGTTGAAAACACCTGTGAATCTTTGTTGGCCAGTACACCTGCCTTTTGATAATCTCCAACCCTTTTTTCAAAAAAGTTGGTTTTGCCCTGCAATGAAATCATCTCCATAAAATCAAAGGGGTTTGTACTGTTAAAAATTGTTGAATAGCCTAACTCCGTCAACCACCTGTCGGCAACAAATTCAATGTATTGCTGCATCAGTTTAGCATTCATACCAATTAAATCTACCGGCAATGCTTCGGTAATAAATTCTTTTTCTATCGCAACAGCATCTCCTATGATCGCTTTTACTTCTGTTTCGGAAAGTTTATGGCTGAGCATGCTGTAAAGCAGGCAGGCAAACTCACAATGCAGGCCTTCATCACGGCTTATCAGTTCATTGCTGAAAGTAAGCCCCGGCATTAAGCCTCTTTTTTTCAACCAGAATATGGAACAAAAGCTGCCGCTGAAAAATATACCTTCCACTGCGGAAAAGGCAACCAGGCGTTCGGCAAAATTCCCGTTCTCAATCCAGCGCAAGGCCCATTCTGCCTTTTTCTTTACGGCAGGCACTGTATCTATGGCATGAAAAAGTTTATGCTTTTCTGCAGCATCTTTAATATAAGTATCAATCAGCAAGGCATAGGTTTCGCTGTGAATGTTTTCCATCATTATTTGAAAGCCATAAAAACACCTTGCTTCGGGCAACTGCACTTCACTCATGAAATTCACAGCAAGGTTTTCATTTACTATTCCATCGCTTGCTGCAAAAAATGCCAGCACATGAGAAATAAAATGGCGTTCGCCATCATTCAGCGAAGCCCAGTCTTTCAGGTCGCTGCTTAGGTCAATTTCCTCCGCTGTCCAAAAGCTGGCTTCATGGCGTTTATAATGTTCCCACACTTTGGGATAATTGATGGGCAGGATAACAAACCTGTCTTTGTTTTCCTTTAAAAGAATTTCATCATCGGATTGCATAGCAAATTGATTTTACCTGCGGACAAAGAAGTACAGCGCTGAAAGTGCAGGCCAGATAATTGGCGAAACTGTCAGTACCATGCTTTTCCTCCGAAAGCGTTGTTACTAATTGAATTTGACAGCGGCAGGTCTTCTGGCTTGCCCGGTTGTTTAGTGCCTTCCCGTCAATTGAAACAGTGGCTTGAAGATTAAAACAACTTTTTACAGGCTTACAGCTACGGGGATAGCTCCCGGTTTTCACGGGATTCCCTTTTAATCCGCCTTGTTAAGGGCGAAACCGTATCATGGTCAAAATAATAACAGAAAATTAAAACGAGGCAAAGTTGTTATTCACTTTATGTTGAAAAAAAAGGAAACCTGCTGCAGGCGGCACTTTGAATGGGTAATACTCTGTAATAAATTATTTTAAAAAAAATACCGTAAAGCTTCCCCTGATAAAGAATGGTGTGCCCGGCGTAAAATGTATTTCACTCACGGGCGCAGGCTCATTATACAGGCGGCTTTCGGTATCAAATTGTGTTTCTTTCCATTTAGTGTTGAGCAGGTTCTGAACGGCAATGCCTGCTTCCCATTTTTTCTTGGTGTAGTTTACTGCAGCATCTACCACAAAGTACCCTTTGGCCACTACGCTGTTATCTTCATTGGCAGGCCTGTTGGCCATGCAGCGGTAGCGGAGGCTGCCGTTAAAACCTTCGGCTTTGCGGTAAGTAAGCCCGCCAACACTGGTGAAAACAGGCGCCAGCGGTAAATAATCTTCTCCTTTAGGCATACCAATGGCACGGGGATGTGCTGCATTCAGATCAAGATCGGTATACACCGATTTTGCAATTTCGGCACGCAATGACATATCCCAGCCCATGCGTCTTGTTTTGCTGCCGGGTTCCACCACGCCTGCATCACCTGCATACACGAATTCCTGCTTCAGCCATAAATACCAAAGGGCAGTTTGCAGCACCACTTTTTTGCCCAGCTTGAATATACCGCCGATATCTGTTCCCCAGGCAGGTGTTACCACTTCTTTTCCATCCTGCTGTACGGCCACCCTTGTATCATTGCTGTGAAAACCCTGGCCGCTGTACCAATACAATTGCACAATATTATTTACACGGTAATTCAAATTCAATTTTGGGCTTGCAATAAAAGAGCCGGAGCTGAGCGTTTGTGAAGCCAGGTGGTCTTTATATTTATTGGTAAAATAATCTCCGCGAAGGCCAAGTGTAAGATCAAGTTTTGATGAAAAACGTAATTTTTCTTCGGCAAATATTGCACCATTAAATTCATTGATATCACCGTTCATGATCGGGTTCACAGTAGTTACCCTTCCTTTGGTATTGCTAAGCTCAGTGTTATTGGTGGCGTCATACCTTGTTTGCAAGCCGGCTTTAAAAATAGCAGCGGAGCTTCCAAGCGTATGCTCTTTTTCTAACGTGGAAGTATAGCCGAAAAGATTTCTTGCTTCTTTCTGGCGTATCTGGTCGCCGTCAACCGGGTTTTCCAGCCAAAAGGTAAAATTGGAATACAGTTCAAATAAATACCTTGTATAAAAAAGTTGGTTTTTCCAGCGGAGGCCATTGTCAAATTGAGTAATCAATGTATTATTGAAATTGTAACGGCTTGTTTTCCCACCTTCGGTATTATCAATGGCGCCATACCATCCAATGCTGTTCACCGCACGGTCAGGTATTTGCCCGCTGGCATTCCATTTACTATGCAGGCCACTTATACAGGAAGTAAGTGAGAAGTGCTTGCTGATTTGCCCGTGATATTTTACAATGCCGTTAAAACGGCTGAAATCCTGGGGGTTTTTAAAATATCCCCGGGTAAAAGAAGCTTCGCCGCCAACATACAGGCTTTGGTTTTTATCGATCCTTGTTGCTTTGTTCAGTAAGTTAATACAGGCTACGGCCCTGTAAGTGTTGTACTGCCCACCTTCTAATTTTAAAAAATTATTTTCTAAATAATCTTTTGTTTTAAAATCCACATACCCTGCGGTGGCAAGGTTGCCTTTGCCGGTAAAATAAGGGCCTTTGTTAAAATCCACTTTGTCTATTAATTCAGGAATTACAAAATGCAGGTCTGCATATCCCTGACCGTGGGCGTGGCTTACCATGTTTACAGGCATGCCATCAACACCCACAGCTATATCGGTGCCGTGATCAATATCAAAGCCACGTAAAAAAATTTGTTCTGCTTTGCCACCGCCGGCATGCTGGCCTGTGAATAATCCGGGCACTACCCTTAACACTTCCTGTGAATTGATGATCGACCGCAGGTGAATATCCAGGTCGCTGATGGTAAGGAATATACCGGTACGGGAGCTGGCGTTTACCTGCACATTTTCAAGCGATGTGATGACCGGAGATAAAAGTACTTTCCCATCGGCAGGAATATCGCTTAATAAAATAGTTGTGGTAAGATACCCCACGCAACTGATGTTGATATTATTTTGAATGCCCGACAGGTTCACTTTTCCAATGTCGTCAGAAAGGCGGTTGAAGTGTTTATCATTTGTGCTGATAGTGGCGCCGCTAACAGGCAACTTACTATCTGCGTTGACTAAATAAACAGTTTTTGGCGCCTGGGCAAAAAGGCTGGGTGCATAAAATAAAAGGGCAACTGCAGCGCAAAAATTTTTCATCATACAATTCGTTTGGCTTCACCAGCGTAAATGTAAAATGAATAACAACGGGAAAGCCGCAGCAGTAGCGGCTTAGAAAATATTTTCTAAGAAGCGGGCAGTGCTGTAATTAATATCAGGCCATTGCTTCTTCTTCCAAATTGCTGAAGTGGTAATACGCTGCACAGGCTCCTTCGCTGCTCACCATAGGCGCACCCAGCGGGTTAAGTGGCGTACATTTTTTACCAAACTGCGGGCATTGGGAAGGCTTTTTAATGCCACGCAAAATTTCACCGGCAATACATTCCCTGCTTTCTTCGGCACGGTCATCGGGTATTTCTAATTTTTTATTGGCATCGTACAACGCAAATGTTTCGCTTACTTCATAACCGCTTAACGGAATGCTGCCGATACCACGCCATTCACGGTCGCTTACTTCAAACACCTGTTCTATCATTTGCCTTGCCTGCGGATTGCCTTCGGGCCGTACCACACGGCTGTATTGATTTTCCACTTTGTGCTCACCTCTTTCCAATTGCTTTACCAGCATTAAAATGCCCTGCGCCAGGTCAACCGGCTCAAAGCCGGTAACCACCAATGGTATTTTATATTTTTCTGCAATGGGATAATATTCATCCATGCCCATGATGGTGCACACATGGCCTGCTGCCAGAAAGCCCTGCACCACATTTGTTTCATCGCTTATCAACGCTTCTATGGCAGGCGGCACTAAAACATGAGAAGTAAGAATAGAATAATTTTTTAAACCGACCCTTTGTGCATGTAATACACTCAATGCGTTTGCAGGTGCTGTTGTTTCAAAACCTACTGCAAAAAACACTACTTCTTTATTGGGATTTTCCTGCGCCAGCTTCACCGCTTCCAGTGGCGAATATAAAATGCGTACATCGGCACCGGCTGCCTTTGCTTCCAGCAAGCTTTTTTTACTGCCGGGCACCCGGAGCATATCGCCAAAGCTGCAAAGGATCACATTTTTTTGCTCTGCCAGATAAACAGCTTTATCAATCAAATGCAGTGGTGTTACACATACAGGGCAACCCGGCCCGTGCACCATGTTTACTTTTTCCGGCAGCAATGATAAAATACCATTTTTTACAAGGCTGTGTGTTTGCCCCCCGCATACTTCCATGATGGTCCACGGCCTGGTAACTACTTTGTGAATTTCATCTATGTACTGCTGCATGGCAGCAGCATCACGGTATTCGCTTAAGTATTTCATAAAGGCTTGTCGTTTCTGTCAGTTTGTGTATGCTCAACCAACTCATCTATCTCGCCGATTTCTTTAAGATATTCAAAGCTTTTAGCTGCTTCAGCTTCGTCCACTTTGCTGATGGCCACACCTACATGCACCAGCACATAATCACCCACACCTGCCGTGGGCAGCATTTCCAGGCTTGCTTCTTTGATAATACCGCCAAACGATACTTTGGCCATTCGTACCAGCCCGTTGTGGATGGTTTCAATGCTTTGGATTTTCCCGGGAATTGCTAAGCACATTTTTATTTTTTTTATTAACCGGCCTTTGCAATACAGTTGGTAAGCCGTCTCCGGTAAATGTAGAATTAATAAACAACAATAAAAATAAACTTAGAAAATATTTTCTAAATTCCCGGAGCAGGCTTTGTCAATTAAATGATTGCCTGAAGGCGAGGGGGGAAAGATTGGTTTTAGCCTTAAAAAGCTTGCTGAATGATTGTGAATGTTCAAAACCCAGTTCGTAAGCAATTTCGCTTACTGTAAGGTCAGTGGTGGAGAGCTTTTCTTTGGCTTTTTCTATCAGCTTATTGTGAATGTGCTGCTGGGTGCTTTGCCCGGTCAGCACTTTCAGCAGGCTGCTTAAATAATTGGAAGAAACATTTAATTCACCGGCAATAAGCTGAACAGTGGGCAACCCTTTTGAAACCAGGTCATCGCTGCTGAAATAAGAAGAAAGGATGTCTTCCAGCTGGCCCAGCACCTTGTGATTGGTTATTTTCCTGGTGATGAACTGGCGTTCGTAAAACCGTTCGGAATAATTGAGCAGCGTTTCGATCTGCGAAATGATAATGCTTTGGCTGAACTTATCAATATTGGAATGATATTCCTGCCGTATGTTTTGAATAATACCGTTCAGGATTTCTTCCTCCTTTTCTGAAAGGAACAATGCTTCATTTACCGAATAATCAAAAAATTCATATTGCCTTACCTTCTTTGCCAGCGGCGTGTTCCATAAAAAATCAGGATGAATGAGCAGCAGCCAGCCCGAACGCTTCAACGCTTCATTCGGGCTGTTGTTGGTTCTTAAAATTTGGTTGGGCGCCATAAAATACAATACCCCTTCATCAAAATCATATTCCTGCTGCCCGTAAAACATTTTGCTTACGCCTCTTTTTAACGAGATGGTATAATATCCAAAAATCAGCGCTTCGTTTTCAGCCGCCACACGGTTAAGCTTAGCATAATCCACGATGCTGATGAGCGGGTGTTCGGGCGCAGGCAGGCCATTCAGCTGGTGAAATTCGCTGATGGTTTTTACCCTGGTATGTTTTGTGCCTGCCATAATGCAAAGATAGTTTTTTACAAAGCCTGCCCGCCGGACACTTCAATGCGCTGTGCATTTATCCACCGGGCTTCTTCCGTGCACAAAAAAGCGACCACGCCGCCGATATCATCGGGCAAGCCCACACGGCCTAATGCGGTAAGGCCGGCAATCTGGGCATTGATGTCTTTATTATCCCTTACACGGCCGCCGCCAAAATCTGTTTCAATAGCGCCGGGCGCCACCACATTTGCACGGATCTTTCTTGCGCCTAATTCTTTTGCCAGGTAGCGCGTAAGCGTTTCAACAGCGCTTTTTGCAGAAGCATACACTGATGAACCCGGCATGGTGATACGGGCAAGGCCTGAAGAAATATTAATGATGGCGCCGCCGTCATTAATAAAAGGCAATGCTTTTTGCGTTAAGAAAAAAATGCCTTTGTAATGAATGCTGAATATGTTATCCAGTTGCTCTTCGGTGACTTCTGTTACAGGCGCATACAGTGCTGTTCCTGCATTGTTGATGAGAAAATCGAAATGGGTGCTCCCTGTTTGTTCTTTTAAATATGCTGTTACTTCTTTGATAAAATCATCAAACGATTTTATATTGCCTGTATCTAATTGAAAAGCGAAAGCTTTTTGCCCCAGTGATTGTATTGCTGCCACTACCTCACCGGCTGCTTCTTTATTGCTGTTGTAGGTCAGCACCATATCAATGCCTTTTTTGGCAAGGCTGATGGCCATGTTTTTTCCGAGGCCCCGGCTGCCGCCTGTTACTAATGCTATTTTGTTCATTTCTTATTTTTTAATTGAAAAGACATTTTTAATTATTGCGCACTTTGTATTGGAGAACATCGCCCGCAAATCCCGGTGATATACGCAGATGGGTACTTCAAAAAGCAAATTACATCTGCGTTATCTGTGAGAATACATAATAGTTATAACAATTTTAAACAGCTTCTACCTGTTATAAACAGCTGCGAATTCTTTTGCAAAATCCACCAGCTTTATTTTACCCAATACCGGCTTATTGCGATAGTAATCCTCGTACAGCACTCCGCCCCGCCTGGCAGCATTCATTTCTGTGAATCCTTTGGCTGCCGCCGGATTCATGCCTGCACCTGTAAGCCGCGACAGGAATTGCTCATCGGGAATTACTGACCATTGCAAGCCGGGCCTGCCGATGGCTTCACCCAAAATCTTTGCCACTTCGTTCGGTGAAACTTCATCGCTTGCGATATAGCGGATTTTTCTCCCGGCAAAAGGGCTTTCCATTTCTGCGGCAATTACGGCAGCAATGTCCAGGGGCGATACCCAGGGCTCTTTTTCATCGCCGCCATAATTTTGTATAATGCTGCCCTGTGCTTTTATTACCGGGATAAATGCAAACATATTGTAGTAAAACCCTACAGGCCGCATAAACTTGATGGAAACATCGGCAGGCAACTGCTGCAAAATATTTTCTACGTAATGGTGTACATACAACATCCCGTTGCCCTTATCGGTATGTGCGCCAATGCTGCTCAGGTGTATGAAGCGCTTTACGCCTGCCTGCAGAACAGCTTTCACATACGCCCTGGCTATATCTGTCCAATATGTTTCAATATCCGTATTGGGATCAAAGAAATTACCGGGCGGTTCCATAAGGTAGACAATATCTGCGCCGTTGAATACTGTTGCAAGAAAGCCTGCATCGTAGATAGAGCCAATGGCTGCTTTTGCTCCAAGCGTTTCAATATCTTTTTCCCGTTCGGGGTTACTGCTGATAACGGTGACTGAATGGCCTTTTTGCAGCAGCTCCTGCGCAAGTGGTTTGCTGATGCGCCCCAGTGAGCCTGTAACTATAATTTTCATTTTACTGTTTTTTGATGAAGCAAAATTCTGCAACAGTTAAAAAACAGGTGTATCCAAACCTGTGATTGTTGTAGCCAAAACAATCTATTGCAGGCCGGCAACAGCTTGCTGTATAATGGAGAAGGAGGTAAGCTTGGCCTGCAGGTCATAAATATGGCTGGTTACCATCAGTTCGTTAATGCCTGTTTCTTCAATAAACGCTGATAACTTTTTACCGATAGTTGGTTTGCTGCCGGTAAAAGTATAAGCCGTCATGCTGTACAGCGCCTGCTGCACTTCGGGGTTTTGTATAATGGCGGGCAGCGGGGCAGGGGCCTGCAATGGCTTACGGGCGTTGGTAATAATGCCGAGGAACATGCGGTAAAGGCTGGTAGCTAAAAATTCCGCTTCTTCATCAGTGCCGGCAGCTATTGCATTTACGCAAGCCATCATGTAAGGCTTTGCCAGGTGGGCGGAAGGTTGAAAATTTTTCCTGTATATATCAACAGCAACGGCAAACTGCGCCGGGGCAAAATGGGCGGCAAATGCATAAGGCAAACCCATTTGTGCTGCAAGGTAAGCGCTGTCTGTGCTGGAGCCCAATATCCATACAGGTATATCCATGCCTTCACCGGGAAAGGCCCTTACTTTGGAACTTGCATTTTCTTTACTGAAATATTTTTGCAGTTGCATTATCTCTGCCGGGAAGTCGTACTGCAGGGCAACATTATTCCTGCGCAGCGCCATCGCGGTAAGCTGGTCAGTGCCGGGCGCCCTTCCGAGGCCAAGGTCAATCCTGCCGGGGTAAATGCTTGCGAGTGTGCCAAACTGTTCTGCCACCACCAGCGGGCTGTGATTGGGCAACATGATACCGCCGGAGCCTACACGTATCTTTCCTTCAGTAAGCCCTGCCACATGGCCAATTAAAACAGCCGTGGCAGCGCTGGCAATATGTTCCATATTATGATGCTCGGCCAGCCATATTCTTTTATAGCCCAGCGCTTCTGCATGGTGGGCCACTTCCACCGTATTGGCAATTGCCTTTGCAGCATTGCTTCCTTCTGTAACGATTGCTAATTCTAAAACGGATAATGGTATTGTATTCAAAGTGCTTTCCTGTTAGGTTAAAAAACTATAACAGATCCGGCTGTATAATGTTGCATGTATGCAATGTAATTTTGCTGCAGCATTGTATGATTAACCGGCGGGGTGCAATTTGTTGTAATAAATACAGGATGCAGCCATTATGGCTAAAAAAACCAATGGTGTTATAATAACCTGTATGGGATCGCCTTTGGAAGCATGGGCGATGGCAGCCGAAATTAAATTAATGGTAAAGCCGGCGTAAGCAAACTGCTTAAAACCTTTTGGAACAAAGGGAAGCAGCAGCGCTAAAGCGCCCAATGTTTTTGCCACTGCCAGCTCGATCCTGAAATAATCCGGGAAGCCCAAATGCTCAAAAGCGGCTTTCAGCTCAGGGGCAGTTAAATATTTGTAAGCGCTGAACAGCATCATCAGCGAAAATATTCCCGTTGTTGCCCAAAAAATTATTTTATTCTTTTTCATTCTTTATTTTTTAATTAAGTTCTGTAATAAATTCTTCTTTCGGGGTCCGTACTTTTTTAAGATTTACCAGCCAGTCAGCCTGCTCATCCCTGTATCCAACCGGCAAAATCACCACGCTTTTTAATCCCAGTTCTTTCAACCCGAGAAACGCATCCATTTGTTCAGCATTAAACCCTTCCATCGGCGTTGCATCCACCTGTTGCTCTGCGGCGGCAGCAATGGCCAGTCCAAATGAAATATAAGCCTGTTTGGCTGCATGTGCCTTTTGCCATTCTTCACCCAATGGCTCAACCAGGTTCCATACACGGTTCTTAAAATCATCCATTGCGTTTTCCGGCAGGTTTCTTTCCCTGGTTATTTGCGATACGGCTTTGTCTATCCGGGAATAGGAATAATGATCCCAGGCGGCAAATACCAGCAAATGGGAGCAATCGGCAATCTGGCTTTGGTTATTGGCGATCGTTTTAGCCTGTTCCAGCTTTTCCTTATTGCTGATCACAAAAATTTTGTAAGGCTGTAAGCCTGCAGATGACGGGGCCAGCCTTGCCGCTTCCAGTATATAATCAATTTTTTCCTGCGGCACCTTTTGCCCGTTCATTTTCTTTGTAGCATAACGCCACTTCAAATTGTCTGTTAAAGCCATGACTGTGTTTGTATTTTTTTGATAAGGCAAAATTATTTACTTTTGGTTTCTTTTTGTAACCAGTTACCTTTTGGTAATCAAAAAATGAATTCATGAAGAAGAAAGAGCATAAGGAATGCCAGGCGGCCCTGCTGCCGGTAAAAGATACGCTGGATGTGATCAGCGGCAAATGGAAAATCTTGATACTGATCTCTTTATGGGAAGGCAATAAACATTTCAGGGAAATAGAACGGAGTATTCCAAAGCTTACTACCAAAGTGCTGGCAAAAGAATTAAAAGATATGGAGGCGCATCAATTGCTGACAAGAACGGTGCTGGATGGGTTTCCTGTAAAAATAGAATATACGGCAACCGAGTACTCCAAAACCCTGCGAAAAGTAATTAAGGAGCTGCGCAGCTGGGGCATGAATCACCGCAAAAAAATCATTGGTAAATAACCTTGTCAATCTCGTTGTCTGCATATACCAATTGCCCGAAGGAAATACTTTCATCATTGGGTGAAAGCTGCTTGTGAAAATATAAATCGTATTTGCCGCTTAGATGATATTGCAGCATATCCACCAGCAGGATATTTTGAAACACGCCGCCGCTGAAACAAAGCTTTTTTGTTGCTGTATTTTGTGCAATAAGATCTACGAGGTGAACCAATGAATAGTGAAACTTGGCGGCGATGTAATTTTTATTTTTTTCCTTTTTAATGTCTTCTGTTATTCTTTGCAAAAAAGTAGCGGTGGGTATGCGGTAATAATGTGAACCTTCGGTGAAATATGATCTGTCCATTGAGTGGCCATGTTTCTGTACATATTCTTCTGCCAGTGCTTGCAGCAGCATGGCTGCTTCGCCTTCATAGGTTTGTTTATCGCATATATTTAATAAACTGGCTACGGCATCGAATATTCTTCCAACTGAAGATGTATGGATGTTTGCTGATTGAATCAACGATTGGTAATTCTTCCATTCCACAACAGTGAACTTTTCTTTGATTGCATCATACACAGGCCATACACCGGTTGTGGCGCATAGTGCAGCTATTCTTGGCTCCTGCGCTGTTTTATCTCCTGCTATTACCGGGAAATAATCAAAATAATAACAGCGCAGCATTTCATTGCCGGCGTATTTAAAAAACTCTCCGCCCCACATGTTGCCGTCATTTCCCAGGCCGGTCCCGTCCCAGATAACGCCTAAAACATTTTCTGTTTGTAGTAAATCATTTTCTGCCAGCACAGCAGCAAAATGCGCTTTGTGGTGCTGCACATATTTTACTTCGATATTGCGTTGACTGGCAATTTCATTTGCCAACTCATGTGAAAAATATTGAGGGTGCTTGTCAGTAACAATTATTTGGGGAGTAACCTGCAATATATTTTGCAAATGCTGTAAAGTATGCTGGTATGCCTGTTGTGCTTCGTAGCTTTCCGTGCTGCCCAAATACTGGCTGATATAAACCGCATGGTTGCTGCTGATGGCAAAGCTGCTTTTCATCAAAGCGCCTGTTGCCAGGATGGTTTTATTTGTTTGGGTGGTATAATCAAAGTAAGATGGGGACAATCCCCTTGCACGGCGAATAATAACCGGTTGCTTACTAATGCATGCCAGTCTTATTACCGAATCATCCTGTGGAAGCAAGATTTCCCGGTTATGTGATAAAATATAATCGGCAACGCCGGCTAAATTATTCAATGCATCTTCATCGTCATAAATAATGGGTGAACCGCTTATGTTGGCGCTGGTGGCAATTAACGGTTTGCCCAATTGTTTACTCAGCAATTCCAGTAATGGTGCATAAGGAACCATTATGCCCAAAGGGTTCAACCCCGGTGCAATAGCTTGCAAAGGCAATAAGCCCTTTGCTTCCTCTTTCACTTTTGCCAATATAATTGGTGATTGCGGTGATTGCAGCCATCCTGTTTCTTCTTCAATGATATGGCAATACCGTTTCGCATCTTCCACAGAAGAAAATAAAACGGCAAATGGTTTATGCGGCCGGTGTTTTCTTTGCCTTAGTATTTCAATGGTTTTTTCATTTGTGGCATCTGTCATTAATAAATATCCACCAATGCCTTTTACGGCTATGATATTACCCTGCTGCAGCAATGCGATTGTTTCTTCCAGGCTTTCTTTATTGCCTTTAGCAATAAGCTGTTTTTTACCATCGTAAAGTGAAAGCATAATGCCGCATGTTTCACAGGAGCTCGTTTGTGCATAATACCTTCGGTCTGCCGGCGAATTATATTCTTTGTTGCATTCATCACACATTGTAAACGCATTCATCGTTGTGTTTTTCCTGTCGTAAGGCATTGCCCGGGTGATGGAATACCTTGGACCGCAGGTAGTGCAGGTAATAAAAGGGTATTGATAACGGCGGTTGTTGTGATCATTCATTTCCTTCCGGCAATCATCGCATAAAGCATAATCGGGTGTCAGCGGGATAAGTGGCTTACCGGCGGCAGTGCTTTCAATGATCTCAAAAGATGAAAATTTTTTTTCTGCTGTTTCCCGGATACTGTGATGATGAATAGCAGCAAGTGGCGGCCTGTTGTTTAATATTTCCTGCAAAAAATCTGCTGCTTCTTTTCCTGTTGCATTAATCTCAATGTGCACACCATCATTTCCATTGCAGGCAAAGCCTTTGTATCCTTTAGCTGTTGCCAAACGATATATTAACGGGCGGAAACCTACACCTTGCACAAGGCCCTGTATGTGGAGATGAAAAGTCATTCTTGTTTCACAAAAAAACGCAAAGGATTACAGGAGAGCGTTTAACCTTTTAATTTTTTGCTTTGTTTAGTTGGCGGTAAAAAGTTTTCGGGAGTTATTACTTTCTTCCCGGTTTTTTGCTCTAATGCAAGCCGTGCATCTTTAGCTATCTTGCCACCTTTTTTCCCTGCAACAGCATTTTGCCGGATACCTTCGGCTTTTTCCACTTCTGCAATCTGGCGGGTGGAGAGTTCGGCCAAAGCAGTAAAAATAAGTTCAGCCTCCGTCATATGGTCACGCAGGTTTTGCATTTTCAGGCCTTTTAGTTTTTTGTGCTGCTGCACGCTCATATCTGTCCATTCCTGGTGAATGATATTGGTAAGAAAAGCAAATTCATCTGATTTTCCTACGCCATTTTCCTTCCAGTAATCGGTGAGCTTATTACGGGTTTCCTGTCCGCTCATCCGTTGCTGTATCCACTTTTCGCTCCTGCCCAGCTTTTGCCAGTTTTGCCTGGCCCTGTCAAAGCTTTGTTCGGGATCAGCTATTTCCTGCATTCTTTCATAGCCTACTTTTGCCAGCCATTGTTTAAATGGTTCGGCCTTAGGAGAAGGGATAGATTGGATAAGACGTAATAATGCCTGCGTATCAGCTATATCGGTTTCCCTAAGTTTACCGTCTTCTGCGACCATTTTCAACCGTACGATTTTCTCGTACACTTCACTTCCTTCGGATTTTAGCTTCTTTTTCAGGTCACTCCAATATCTTTTGGGGATGCTGCTTCCTGTAAGGATCTCAATTACGTCTATCACAGAAAAGAACCACTGTTGCTTTTCTTCGTCCCAATGAGTACGTACTTTTTTGCTTTCAAATAATTTTACATTGCCCATATTGCAAATCTAAGATACAGAAAGGCCGGTTTAGAAAATTTTTTCCAACCGGCCTTCGGATACAGCGTATAAATTTTTATTTCCAGCCGCCGCCCAAATCCCTGTACACATTCACCACGGCATTAAACTGTTGCTTCTTTGTTTCTATCAGCTCCAGTTTGGCCTCCAGTGCATCTCTTTGTGTCATCAGCACTTCAAAATAATCTGCCCGCGCTGATTTGAACAAGTCATTGGCAATGCTGGTGGAATTGGTGAGGGCATCCACCTGTTTTGATTTCAGGTCATAATTCTTTTCCAGGTTGCTGATATTGGACAATTGAGTGGACACTTCTATGTATGCATTTAAAATGCTGCGTTCATAATTGTACATGGATTGCAGCTGGCGTGCATTGGCATTATAAAATTCTGCCTTGATGCCGCTTTTATTAATCAACGGCGCTGCCACATCTCCTGCAAGGGAAAACAGCAGGGATTCAGGAAATTTCACCAGGTAAGAAGGCTTGAACGCCTGGAAGCCTACTGCGGAAGAAATGCCGAATGAAGGATAAAATTCTGCACGGGCAACTTTTACATCCAGCTTTGCAGCGGCCAGGTCCAGTTCTGCCTGTTTAATATCCGGGCGGTTGGCCAATAGCTGCGAAGGAATGCCTGCATTTATTACGGCAGGTGGTAAGCTTAAAAAGCTTTCTTTGCTGCGGGGAATATCCTGCGGGTACCTGCCCAATAAAAAATTGATCCTGTTCTCTGTTTCTTGTATCTGCTGTAAAATATCAAACTCCATGCTTTGTGATTTCAGCACTTCTGCCTGGAATTTTTGAACAGCCAGCTCCGTAGCCCTTGCCGCATCTTTCTGCGCTTTAACTATTTCCAGGGCGTTTTTCTGCAATTCAATGCTCTGCCTTACAATTTCCAATTGATTGTCCAAAGCCAGTAATTCATAATAAGAATTGGCTATTTCAGCAATCAAATCGGTGAGCACAAAATTTTTGCCTTCTATCGTAGACAGGTATCTTGTAACGGCAGCTTTTTTTGCATTGCGCAGTTTTTTCCATACATCCGCTTCCCAGCCGGCATACAATCCTATATTGTAATCCGGCAGCCATTCAGGCACTTCTTTTCCCTCTGTAATATCGGTGGAAGCATCGCCTGCGCCCTGGCTGGTGTACCTGCCCACTTTTTCGATACCAATGCCTGCCCTTGCCTCCACTGACGGTAATAAAGCGCCCTGCTTTGGCAGCACCTCGTTCTTTGCAATCTGTATTTCCTGCAAAGTGATGAGCAACTCCTGGTTGTTTTTTAATGCAGTGTCAATAAGGCTTATCAAATTTTTGTCTGCAAAAAAATCCCGCCATTGAATGCTGGCAATATTGGTTGTGTCGCTGTTGCCGGTGTAAGATGCAGGCACTGTTTTGTTTTCCGATTGCTGTGTAACGGCGGGCACTTTACAACCTGCATACACAATGCAGGTGCCGGCAATAAAAATATTTCTGTAAACTTTAAATAGGTTCAACATTGTTATCAATTTCTTCTGTTAGTGGATTTTCTTCTTCGTCTTTAACCAGGATGTGTTTTTCTGAAATTTTTCCGAACAGGTAATACAACCCCGGAATGATAATTACACCAAACACAGTTCCTACCAGCATGCCGCCCAATGCAGCAGAGCCAATCGTCCTGTTTCCCAATTTGCCGGGGCCTGATGCAAACACCAATGGTATAAGGCCTGCAACAAATGCAAAGGAGGTCATCAATATCGGGCGGAACCTTAATACAGCCCCTTCAACAGCCGCATTAAATACAGATGCTCCGGATCGGTGTTTTTGCACAGCAAACTCTACTATCAGCACCGCATTTTTGCCCAGCAAACCAATCAGCATTACCATGGCCACCTGTGCGTAAATATTATTTTCCAATCCTAATAATTTCAACAGCAGGAATGCCCCGAAAATACCAGCCGGCAATGACAGGATCACCACCAGCGGCAATACGAAACTTTCGTACTGTGCAGATAAAATGAGGTAAACAAAGCCGAGGCAAATAAGAAAAATATAAACCGCTTCGTTGCCCCTTGAAGATTCATCTTTGGAAATACCGGCCCAGTCTATGCCAAAGCCGCGGGGTAACGATTTTTGTGCTACTTCGTTTACTACATTAATAGCTTCACCGCTGCTATGCCCCGGCGATGCCGAGCCGCTTATTTCAGCATCATTATACATATTGTGCCTTGTAATTTCCGAAGGGCCATACACTTTTTGCATGGTCATAAAATCGGAAAACGGAACCATTTCATCACGATTGTTTTTTACATACAACTTCAAAATGTCTTCCGGCAATGCCCTGTATTGCGGTAATGCCGCTACTATTACTTTGTACTGGCGGCCAAACTCAATAAAAGTAATTTCATAGTCGCTGCCCACGAGTGTAGAAAGCGTATTCATTGCATTGTCAATAGTTACACCTTTTTGCTGCGCAAGATCATTATCTATGTTCAACAAATACTGCGGAAAGCTGGCGCTGTAAAAACTAAACACGGAAGATAACTCGGGGCGCTTGTTCAATGCTGTCACAAAATCATTGGAAACTGCCTCTAATTTTTTATAATCGCCTGAGCCTGCTTTATCTTCCAATCTCAATTCAAAACCACCCGCAGCACCATAACCCGGCACGGCAGGCGGTTGAAAAAATTCAATCTCTGCACCGGCTATGTCCTTTGCCTTTTCTTCCAGCTCATCAATGATTTCCTGTGCAGACTTTTTTCGTTCATTCCAGCTTTTTAAATTTACTAAGCAGGTACCGGTGTTGGAACCTGTGCCTTCCGAAAGGATCTCGTAACCGGCAAGGGAGGAAACAGATTGTACGCCATCTATGTGTTCACAGATTTTTTGCAGGCGCTCGGCTATTTCATTTGTACGTTCAAGTGTTGAGCCGGGCGGCGTTTGAATAACTGCATAAAACATTCCCTGGTCTTCATTGGGGATAAAACCAGATGGAATGCTGCTGCTCAATAGCCATGTGCCCACGCAAAAACCTATTAAGATAGCAAATGTTATTACCCTTCTGTTTACAATTACCCCCAGCAGTTTCCTGTAGCTTCCTGAAAGGTTGCTGAACCAGTTATTAAACCCATCTATTAATCTGCTGAGGAAATTTTTCTTTTTTGGCTGGCCGTGTGTGTTCTTTAACATCATTACGCACAATGCAGGCGTAAGCGTAAGTGCCACTACGCCGGAAAGGATAATAGACGTGGCCATCGTAATGGAAAACTGCCGGTAAAAAATTCCTACCGGGCCGCTCATAAATGCAACGGGTATGAATACTGCCGCCATTACAAATGTGATGGCAATGATGGCGCCGCTTATTTCATGCATTGCCTCTTGTGTAGCTTTTAAAGGAGAAAGCCCTTTAGTTTCCATTTTGGCATGAACGGCTTCTATCACTACAATGGCATTATCCACCACAATACCAATGGCCAGCACCAATGCAAACAATGTGATAAGATTGAGTGAAATGCCAAAGAATTGCATGAACATAAACGTACCTACCAGCGATACAGGCACTGCAATGGCAGGAATAATGGTAGAGCGCCAGTCACCGAGGAAAATAAATACAACAATACCTACCAGGATAAATGCTTCTACCAAAGTGTGGATCACTTTTTCAATAGAAGCATCCAAAAATGTGGAAACATCGTAGCTTATTTCATAATCCATTCCTTTGGGAAAAGAGCTTGCTTTAATCTCCGCAAGTTTTTCTTTTACATCTTTAATTACCTGGCTGGCATTGCTTCCGTATTGCTGTTTCAATACGATAGCTGCAGATGGCCTGCCGTTCATGTTAGAATAAATATCATACATGGAGCTGCCAAACTCTACATCCGCCACATCTTTCAGGCGTATCATTTCGCCATCGGGATTCGCCCGCAGTATTACATTTTCATATTGCTCTTTTGTGGTAAATCTTCCTTTGTACTTCAACACATATTCAAACGCCTGCGACCGCTTGCCGGAACTTTCGCCCGTTTTACCCGGTGATGCCTCAAGGCTTTGCTGTGATAAGGATTCCATCACTTCATCGGCAGAAATTTTATAAGCCAGCATCCTGTCAGGCTTTAACCAAATGCGCATGGCATATTCCCTGTTCCCCAGGATATCCGCAAAGCCAACGCCGTTTACCCTTTTTAATTCTGACAGTAAATTAATATCGGCAAAGTTGAAAAGGAATTTTTGATCGGTTGCAGAATCAGTGCTGTACAGGTTGATGTACATGAGCATGTTTGGTGCTTCCTGCGAAATTTTTAACCCTTCACGTATTACCAGCGGCGGCAGTTTATTTGTTACCGATGCCACACGGTTTTGAACATTTAACGCTGCCTGGTTGGGATCGGTTCCGAGGTTGAAGATCACATCAATGGTCGCCTCTCCGTCATTACCGGCATCCGATTCAATATATTTCATTCCGGGCACGCCATTCAGCGCCCTTTCCAGCGGTATAACAACGGATTTAATCATCAGCTCGTTATTGGCGCCGGGATAATCTGCAGTAACAGTAACCTTTGGCGGGGAAATGGATGGAAACTGTGTTACCGGCAGCTGCATAATGGCCAATGCACCCAAAAAAACAATGATGAGCGAGATGACGATAGACAATACCGGCCTTTGTATAAATTTATTAAACATGGAAATTGTTTTGTTGTGAATTCTTTTTTGAACGATACAAGCCGTACAAGGTATTTAAGGCTTCTCTTGTATTTCGTATATGTCTTGTATGGTTCATACCTATTCTGCTTTCAACCGCAGGTGCGATATTATTTCCCCGGGTTCCTGATATTCGTAGTTAATCTTGTCATCATCTTTTACTTTCTGAACACCTTCCAGCAATATCCTGTCAGTATCAGAGATGCCGCCGTCCACCACGTAGATATCCGGCAGGCGGCTTGCTATGCTGATGCTCTTTGAGTGTACTACGTTATTTTTATCAATCACAAAAACGTATGTCTTATCCTGTATTTCATACGTTGCTTTCTGCGGGATAAGCAGTGCATTTTTAAATGGAACGGTCATCAGCACCTTGCCCGTTTCTCCATGCTTTAAGAGCTTATCAGGATTGGGAAACTTTGCCCTGAAGGCAATATTTCCTGTTTCATTATCAAATTCACCTTCGATGGTTTCCACATCACCTTTGTAGGGCAGCACTGCATTATTGGCCAAAAGCAAACTCACTTTGTTGCTGCCACGGTTTTTTATATTGGTCTGGTAGTTTAAATATTCCGGCTCGGATACATTGAAGTAAGCGAACATCTGGCTGTTGTCTGAAAGACTGGTCAGCAATTCTCCTTCATCAATAAGGCTTCCGAGCTTTTTGGGAAGGCGGTCAATAATGCCGTCAAACGGCGCCTTTATCTCTGTAAATGAAAGATGAAGTTTGGCCAATGCCACTTCTGCCTTTGCCTGGTCAAGCCTGGCCTCCGCCATTGCCTGCTCATTTTTTGACACTATATTTTTATCTGCAAGGGCTTTTGCATTTTGCAGCTCAATTTCTTCTGCTTTGGCTTCTGCTGTTGCCTTTTGTAATTCGGCTTCATATATTTTAGGCATTATCCGGAACAACAGCTGGCCGGCTTTTACAAATTGCCCTTCGTCAACATAAATATTTTCCAGGTAGCCTTTTTCCTGCGCCCTTATTTCAATATTTCTTACAGAACGTATTTGCGAAACATATTCTTTGGTAAAGGAGGTGTCGGTTTGTAACGGGCTGGTGGCAATGTATTTGATTGCTTCTTCTTTTTCTTCCTGTTTGGGCTTACAGCCTGTTTGCCATAACAGGCACAGTAAGCCGGCGAACATGATAATTCTTCTCATGGTATTTTAAAAAAATGATTAAATGATAAGATGTCCCATAGGGCGGACATTACATGGTCAATGGCAGTATGGCAATCGTAGAAAAAACAGGGATTAGATTCTTAAAACCCTGTGGGCAATATACCTGTAAGATAAAAAGCTGATAAAAGGTTTGGGGATTTTGAGATTATTCCCGGAAGAACTGGTAGTAAGTACATATTGGAGAACAGGGCCGGCCATAAAAGCCTGCCTGTACTTCCTGGTGCACAGATCATCGCTGTCTTCATCATCCAGGTCACCATCCGGCAGGTATTTAGTTTCATTATCTGAAATGATATTTGAAACAGCAGGGCAGCTTTGGGAAATGCTGCAGCCGGCCTGCAATTCTTTTGCTTTAAGCCGGGGCCCGGAAAAAGCAAGCTGGCAAAAAGAAGCCGCCGTATAAGCAAAGCTGTTCCCGCAAAACAGGATTAAAAGAAGTGGTATGAATAATTTGCCGGCTCTCATTACCGGACAAAAATAAATAAAACTTTGAGAGCCGGAAGGCGCTGTACCCTGCGCTATGTAAAAAAAAATTTAAAAAATGTAAACTTGGTAATGCCTTGTTAACGGGACTTGTTTTTTTGTTTTTTTTCAAATTTCCACAGTAGCTTTTTTCTTTTCTGCTGCTTTTTGCTGCAGCCAGCTGCACCACTCGTCAATACCCTGCCCGTTGGTGCTGCTGATAGAAATCACTTCTAAACCGGGATTGATATCACGGGCATCTTTGGTAACGGCTTCTACAGAAAAAGGAACATACGGCAGCAGGTCTGCTTTGCTTACCAGCATTAATTCACTGGTTAAAAACATCCGTGGATATTTCTTTGGCTTGTCATCGCCTTCAGTGCTTGAGATCAATGTAACACGGTAATCCTCGCCCAGGTCAAATGCAGCAGGGCAAAGCAGGTTGCCTACGTTTTCAATAAACAATACATCAAGGCCTTCGTAAGTAAAATGTTCAAGCGCCTGCAATATCATCTGAGCTTCTATATGGCATACGCCGCCGGTTACTATTTGCAAACAATCAATGCCCGATTCTTTAATGCGGATGGCATCCCGTTCTGTTTCAGGATCTCCAACCAGCACACCCATTTTTAATTTGTCTTTTAAACGTTTGCCGGTCTCTTGCAATAAAGTGGTTTTGCCGCTGCCGGGTGAGGAACAAATATTCACCACTAAAATTTCATGCGGCGCCAGTTTATCACGGATGGCCTTCGCTACAAAATCATTTGCTTTTAATAAGTTCAATGAAAGGTGCTGGTCTTGTATAGAGCCAACAGGTGCCCGGTTGCTTTTTGGTAATGACATAATTAATTAATTTTCAAATTCAACTTTTGTTATCAGCAATTCTTCGCCCTGTACCACATTATTGCTGGGCCTGCCGCAATTTTTACAGATAAATTTATACTGTACCACTTCCGATTCTTCATTGCATGCATTGCATTTGATCTTTACCGGCAACACTTCCACATGCAGGCTTGTTTTGGCATACCTCGGCTCATCCTGCCGCACTGCGTCAAAAGCGCTTTGCATCAGCATGGGTTCTACATTGCTTAATACACCAACAGTAAGATAAATGCCACGCAGGTTGTTTACCTTTTCGGGAAACTCATCTTCCAGCGTATTAAAAATGTTTCTTACCAGCGATATTTCATGCATATAACTGCCGTCCTTTCAATAAAATTAATGCTATTGAAGCATAGAAGTAAATGTGTTGGATAGAAAATATTTTCTAAGCGGTTTTTTCTGTGCTTTCTGCTTGCTGCAACGCAAGCAGTTTTTTTAAATGCTCTTTTGCAGCCTGTATAATATTTTCATCTTTGCTTATGGCACCAATCTCGTTGATCTTATTCACCATATCATTGAAACGCTCTTCATCAAAATCAGATTTATTACCGGCAAACCAGCTTGCATCCACATAATTCAGCAAAGTGAGCGAACGCTCAACAGGATACTGATCGGCTGTCTGCACGTCTAATGCTTCTTTATACCATGCCAGCGCTTTATCAAAATTATCGCTGTGCAGTGCATCAGGATACCTGGTAAAGGCATTGCCCTGGCTGTTGCAAATCACGGCAAATTCATAAGGAAAATCTACTTTGTTATAAAAAGCCAATGCTTCATTAAACGAAGAAACAGACACGGCTGCCCATACGCTTTTCTTTCTTATTTCATCAGGTATCTCAGAATAGAGAATGCCTAATTGATGATGAATATCTGCAAACAAAGACGGGGTTGCTTCCCTGGTGTAAATATTCAGCGCCTGCTGGTATGCTTTTACCGCCTGCTGGAAAAACTGCGGGTTGTTATGCTGTGCCCACCTGCGGAGAATATTTCCTTTTTTCATCAGCGCATCGCCCAGCAGCTCCTGCAGATCTTCTTTTTGAAAAACATCAATGGCCCGGTTGATATAGCCCAGCGCTTCGCTGTGGCTGTTGCTGATATTGGCAATATATGCCGCATCAGACAAAATCATAGCGGCATCAATCGGCCGGCTTTCTTTTTCATAAAATTCCAGGCATTCCCACATATAATTTTTCAGTATTGCCAGTTTGTGCTCATCGTAAGGAACAGCAAGCTGTTTAAGCCATATCACACAAAGGGTTGCTTTCAACTCAATGGCTACATGTGGCATATGAGGTTCCTGCAAATATTTTATTAAGAGGCTGGCAGCTTCGCCCAAATGCCCTGCATCAATCAGGAAGAGCGCATAATGTTTAATGGTAAAAGCCTCTGCTTCGTAATATTCAGCGGCCGCATCAATTGCTGCTTCATAAGCTAGTTTTATATTTCCTGTATCGTTGCCGGTTGTATCGGAATAATGCAGCACAACCGCTTTATTATGCAGGGAAATATAATCAACAGCTTCAGGAATAGAATTTATTTCAATGCCATTTTGCAGGCGGTTCATAAGGTCAACCTGTTGTAATACCCCGGGGGCGTCGTTCAAAAGCGGGTAGGCTTTTTCGTAATTGCTGAGCCTTGCATAAATAATACCCAGTAAATTTTCCCTGCTGAAGGTTGCGGCAGAGAATAACACCGGCGGTTGCTGGTTTTTCCAGCCGGGGTTCACTTCAATAATACCGCTTACAAAAATATCCGCAGGGTCATCTTCCGCCGAAACTGTTACAAGTTCGTCAAGACGGTATTCGCTGTTAATGATGCCGGTTACTGAAGCAATATTTTCCCGGGTTGTTTTTATCCTGAGCATTTTTTATTTTTTATATTGTCACATTCAATACATTCATTTGCTTATCTACTTTATACTCTAAATCCCTGCTGGTAGTATCAATATCATGGTCAATGATAAGGCTCAGGATATCCAGGCTGCGATCGCCTTTATCATTGCGGTGTTTTAAAATAGTAGTGCTGGTCTTATGCAATGATTTGAACAGCTCATCAGTTGATTGAGCAATGATCAAATTATTCCGCTGTGGATAATATACCCAGCTGGCACGCCCTGCATCGCCAAACAATTCATTGGCAACAGCGGCTTCTATAATTATATGTGCATTGCTTAGTTTAACCACGCTGCTATATCTTCTTTTATTAAGCCTACTACCTTATCGCCCGCCTGTTTTACTTTATCACTTAGTTGTATTTCAAATTTTATATCATCTACCGCGATCAAATACACACTGATATCTTCCGGGTATTCTTCCCTCAAAATTTTTTTAGCATAGCTCAGCGCCTGGTCCCACTTAAGGCTGTGCAAAAAAACCATAGGGTCTTCCTGCGGTGCTTTGGCTACTTCTTCAGCAGGAAGCTTAAACAATGTGCCGGGTGGCTCCCCGGTATTAACTACTGCATCCGCAATAATGATCTTTGAATGGCCTCTCAGCCTGAACAGCACTTCAAAAGCCCCGGTTCCCATATCAAAAATGCTGACATTTTCGTTGCTGCCAATTTGCTTTTTAAGCTCATCAATTACATAAATGCCTATGGCGTCATCGCTGCGGGCAGGGTTGCCAAAGCCAAGTATGGCAAGCTTTTCAGTAGTGTGCATCATTTTACAAAGCAGCAATTTAATATTTTATTAAGTGGAAGAAGTATAAAAAAGGCTGCCCCTTTTAAGGACAGCCGTATGAACTCCCATGTCAGGGTTATAGTTTAAACCGTGTGATCTCTTTGCCTGATTTTGCATCATGTGCATGTACCGTGCAAACGAGGCAACTGTCAAACGAACGGGCAACCAGGCCTACTTCTACCGGGTCATTCTGATCTTCTATTTCTATTCCTTCCAATGCGGCTTCTATAGGGCCGGATTTTCCTTCATCATCATTGGGGCCAACATTCCATGTGGTAGGTGCCATCACCTGGTAGTTTTTGATAACACCGTTCTCGATTTCTATCCAGTGCGCCAATGCGCCCCGGGCAGCTTCGGTAGCGCCGAAGCCTTTGCCGTCTTTTTCTTCAGGCTTGATATAGAATTCGCCGTTCAGGTCAATCTGGCGCAGCCATGTATCAATGTTATCATACAATAACGGCGCTTCATGCACACGGGCAAGTGTGCGAAGGAAAACGCTGGGGCCAAGCTTATCAAAAGAATCTTTTATTAAGAAATCTTTTGTCTGGTGCTCCAGGTTGTTTGGTTTAGCGTACATAAGGCAACGGCTCAACGGGCCAGCTTCGGAAGCATTGTTCATATAGCGGGGCGCTTTTGCCCAGCTGTATTTACTGTTAAAATCTGTGTGTTCCAGGTTTTGGGAAGCAACCGGCGTGGGGATTGGTTCTTCCCACGGGTGTGCTGCTTTATGATCCTGGTACCAGCTATGTGTTACGTGTTCTTTAATATCAAGGTGGTTAAAATCGTGATACTGCTTAGTGTGGCTGTTATAAAAACCGGAAGGGCTAATCAGCGCCTGGTTCCTTCCTTCTACAGTTGGTTTATTGTACCTGTCTTTGTGCAGGTAAGTGCCATATGCTACATAATTGCCGCAGCCCTGCCCAAATTTATCCAGGCCAAATTCAAGGGAAGCCCTGATGAACAAACCAAGGTCGCTGTTGCGCTGGCTTTCATTTTCGTCTACCCATGCCAGTAAGTCGTCCCAGCTTTGCACCCTGCGGTAGCGTTCAATGGAGCAGCCCAGCCAGGTAGTTTCCAGCCAGTCGTTGCGGAACTGGTTCATGATGGCATGCGCCCTTGTAATATCTTTTAATGTGGGGGCACACATTACACCGCCGGGAACCATGTAGCTGCTGTGGGGCCACTGCCCGCCAAACAAAGCATATACTTCCACCGGGCGCCCGCTGGCAGTAACGCCGGACTGGAATGATGTGCCCACATAAGCGGCAAAACGTTTTACCACTTCATCATACAATTTCTTGTTAGCAAATTTTTTATTCGCCATGTCTGTTGCAAAAATGGCGTAGAACCAGCGGGGTATGCTCTGTATGGTTTCAGTGGCCTGGCCCAGCGCCCTTAATAATAAAGCATTGGGCGGCAGGGTGGTGCCCCATGCAGTGTCGAGCGCAGAGGAGGCGCAATATAAATGCGAGCCTCCGCAGATGCCGCAGATGCGTGGCGTTACTACCAGGCCGCTCTGGGGGTCCTTGCCCTGCATGATGCGTTCAAAGCCGCGGAACATAGCTGCCTGCGTGTGGGCACGGGTAACCACGCCGTTTTCCATATATACTTTCACATCAAGGTCGCCTTCTACACGGCCTACCGGTGATATGTTAAGTTCTTTTACTGTTGACATATTTAAGATGTATTAATTAGGTGACTGAATGTTTAAATGTTTCCTTCATTTACAGGTGCATTCCTGGGCCATACTTTTTCAATGCCTGCCTTAAAGAAATAACCAAGCTTTGAATCGCCGGTGGGCACTTCTTTCGGCATAAAGCCCAGGTACTTCATTGTTTTAAAAACAGAACCTTTTACAAGGTCGTTATGTGGGAAGCCGGGCTCGGTGCATCCAAGGCAGGGATGGTTTGCCCTTGTTTTGCTGGAAGTGCGGTTCCATAATATACGGTTGCAGCTTGCCCTTGTCATCGGCCCGCGGCAGCCTACTTCATAAAATAAACATCCGTTGCCACGTTTGCCAAAACCACCATTTACTTTCTGGGCAAAATTCACTACGTTGGGGCAGCCTGTTTGCACAAAGTCAGTAAAGAATGTTTTGGGCCGGTGAAATTCATCAATTTGTACATCGCCGATACGGCCGGTGGCTATGGCTACCAATATTTGCGTCACCCAGTCGGGGTGGGCGGGGCAGCCGGGAATATTAATTACAGGAAGGCCGCCTTTGGATTTGTAATTGGCGCCAAGAAAACCGCCTTTGTTTCTTTTTAAAAACTGCAGGCCTGTAGATTCGCTCGGGTTAGGCGGCACGGCAGGAATACCGCCCCAGGTGGCGCAGTCGCCGATGGCCACTACGTAACCGGCCACGGCAGCCAGCTCTTTTACCCAGTCTTTCATGGGCCTGTCGCAGAAATAGTTCATGGTACCGGTGCCATTAGGCCCCTCAATGATAGAGCCTTCATATACCAGGATGTCCATCTGAACTTTTCCGGCAACAATGTCTTTCAGCAGGTGGCTAACCTGGTGGCCGATTTCCAAACCAATAGAGGGATGCCATAAAATATTAACGCCGAAGTCAACAATCAGTTCTACCACTGTTGGTTCTTCGGCATTTAAAAAAGACATCGTGTTGCCGCTGCAGGCACCACCTTGAAGCCATAGTACATTTGCCATAAGCAATCGTTTGAGGTGAGGTAATTATTTGATGATTTGTACGGGGGTTTACGGGCCCTTACATGAACATGGTTACGAATTTAGAAAAGTTTTTCTAAAATTAGAAATTTTTTTCTACAAAATATTTTTAGGGGTTGGCCGCGTATTTCTTATTAAAGAGAAGCTTTAGGATAATCAGAAGATAATAGGAGCGATAAACTCTTCAAATTCTTTTGTGCCTTTTTCGGTAAAGATGGGGTACAGTATGCTCCAGAGCGCCCGTTTGTATAATTCAACCTTTACAGGCTTACCACGAAGTATTTGCTGCGGTATCCAGCAGGCCATCGTTAACATCAGGGTCTGGCACATTTGATCATAGGCGCCTTTATAAGGTTCGTTTTTGAAATAGCCGTTTTGTATATTGTAATCAATCCGTTTTTTAAACTGCAGCTGTATCTTGTTGATAAATGACAGCCAGTCCTGCTGTATGGCCGGGAAATTCCTTTCTATTTCCCATGAGTTATTGAAAACAAATTTCTGGTGCTCATAAAACCGGTACATGGCGGCAAACTGTTTATCGAAGCCGGAGAGCTGCTGGTATATCATGTACTCGGAAAGGATGCCGGACAATTCTGTGAAAAGGTTTTCATACACGGTTTCCACGATGGCTTCCTTGTTTTTAAAATGATAGGCCAGGTTACCTACGCTGATGCCGGCGGCGTCTGCTATCTGCTGCAGCCTTGTGCCGGCAATGCCATATTCAAAAAAAAGCTGCTCTGCTACTGTTACTATTTTACTCTTGGTTTCCGACATCTCAGTTAAAAATAATATTGATCAGTTCCTGTTTTACATACAAAGTGCCCCGCTGGTCTTTGGCAGCCTGCCGGCGCATATAATGAGCCACTACTTTTGCTTTCCTGGGACAGGAAAATTGTACAATTTTTCGTTTAATAAATTTAAGCGGCTTCAGGTGGTGGGCAAATACAAGGTAGATATTCCATTCACCGCTTCTCAATTCAATGTTTTCTATTACCGCAGTATCCTGCAGCCAGAAATCATCTCCTATAAAAGATATATCTGTGGCAGCGCCGTTGGTATCCGTATGCGAAAGGGTATTCATTCCCTCCAGCATATTATTATAGGCACTGTCATCCATTGTAAAGCGCTGCGCCATTAGAAACTTTTTTCTAAATCTACGAAATTAATTGATTGCAGTAAAGAATAATTTACCCACCGTAAAACTATTGTCATTTTTTCTAAATAATCATCAGGGAGACAGCAATTGTTCAAACTCCCGGTGCCCCATATTGGTAAAATAGGGCAGCAGCAGGTTCCAGAACGAAGCGATGAATTCTTCCTTGCTGTCCTGCGTAAGCTGTTGGGTATGTATAGCATAAAGCCAGGTATCCAGTGCGGCGCTTACCTG
>JBEHYP010000042.1:0-28313 GCA_048498115.1 Bacteroidota bacterium
CTCGGCATCGCTCTTATCGGCACACTGCTCGCCGAGACCAAGCTGTCGAACCTGCCTGGTGCATATAAAGAATAATTACTTGCAGCCTGCCTGTTGTAAGTGATCAACTGCACCTGGAAACGGCTGCCAAGGTTAGTAAATAAACAACGGTCGCTGTTAGTAATATCAGTAGCAGTTAAATTAGTAAGTGCACTGGCAGGTGTGTCAATGCCCAGCACCTGCAATACATAATCACCCGGCGCCAGGCATTCAATTTCCTGGTTGTAAGCGGCAGTGCCTGCAATATTTACTGTGTCAAGGTCAGCACAGTTGCCTGTAAGTGTTTGTTTAAATAACCTTATCACCGGTCGGGGTCCGCAAGTAACCATACCCGGCCTGAAGGTGATGGCGACAGTCCTGTTAAGGCTGAAAGAAAAAAAACTGCTGAGGTTATAATTTGTATTGCCCACTTTTACCCCTGCAGCCGGCTTTGACGGGTTGCAGGGGTTAACGCTGTGCCGGCTGCTGCAGCCAAAATTATCATACACAGTTGTAGTAACCCCTCCGCCGGAAGAAGGCAATATGCCAATTGCATTGGAAGCCGGCAAGGTATTCACCGGCAAAGGGCCGGCAGTTGGGTTAGCGCCGCCGGTAATAATTCCCAGCCTTACCATATCGCTGAAATCTTTGTGAATGAATAACTGGATACTGTAAGTGGTATTGGGTTGCAGGTCTCCGCAGCCGTATCGCTGTGTCGCACAGCGGTCACCGTTAGTAAGCATGCTGTCGCAGCCGTCAACCAGTGTTAAGTTATTCATAGGTGTGGCCACTGCATCCCCCCGGTATAAATTATAGCCAAACTTTTTTTGAATATTGGCAGCGCCGCTGGGGAAATACCTGGGCGAGCCTGTGCCTGATAGTGAAACAACGAGATAATCAAGGTAGGCCGGCGTGGTAAAAGTGAACCAGGCGCTTTTATGGTATTCTGTGTAATTATTTAAAACGCTGCACACTTCTGTTGCATCTTCTATTGACTGGCATTCTGTTTCAAAATCAATTCTCCTGGCATATACATTGGCTACGCCAAAAGCATAAGCATCTGCAGGATGGTCATAAGCAGCGCCTGTTTGGTCGCTTATCTCCACTGTAACGGTGATGGGGCCATTGGCATTGATATTGGATGACACCTGCACCAGGTAATCACCGGCAGGCACACAGGGATGATAGGTATTTCCAAAAGTAACAATAGGGGTAAGCTTGGTGCTGATGCTGTCATTGGTTGGCAGGCAATCGTTATCCCTATATACAGCAAAGCCCACATCGCCTGCTGCAATCGTTGTCCCGGGTTGTGAAAGCGTAACCCTCACTGCTCTTATGGTGGGCAGGGAAAATTTCAGCCAGACAGATTTATCATCCAGGCCTGCTACAAAAATAGCGGGCGCAAAAGTTTCGCCTGTTTGCACCGTGGCATTGGTCATATTGATCTGGGAAGAAGTAAAATTGCCCAGGCCAAAACCGCTATTTGCAATTACTATTCTTTCGGCATTGATGCAGTTATCGCTTGCAGGCGCTTGTGCATGTAATTGCTTAACGCTGCAAACGATCACTATCAACAGAAAAAAAATATTTTTTATAGCGTTTATCATCACTGGAAAGAATTAATTCCCGGTAAGAACATTTTAATTGTTTATGATGATCCGCCTGCCGCTATTCACTATTACATTGCCGGGTTTATACACTGTTACAGATTTACAGCTTGCGTCTGCAGTAACCGTGACCGTATGAGTGATATAGATTTTATTAATTGCTGAGGGTACTGCATTGGTACTCCAGGTAGCGGGGTCATTCCAATTGCCGTTTTTAATGCTGTAGAATTTGGTTGGGTCTATTGCATATAGTAAACCATTAACTGGTTTATAAATACCATTGTTTGCTTTTACAGCAATACGGTAATGGCCAACGCTGTCATTTGCAGGAGATTGAAAAGTAAAGCTTACAGTTTTTGATTCGCCGGGAAGTATATTTCCAACATTCACTGAATCTGCACTGGTGATAGTGTACCCGGCAGTAGGCCTGTTTATTTTAAAACTTACATTGTTTTGTGTTTGCCCTCCATGGTTTTTAAAAGTATATGTAACGGTGCCGGACGTTCCGGGAACCCTTGAAAAATTCATTTGATATTTTTCCTGCACCAGGTAAGCAAGAGAAGCGATCCCATTATTATTGATATCGTTTATAAGAGAAACAATACCATTTACTGCAGAATCGTTGGCCAATTTTATTTCATTTGAAAGGCTGTCCAGCCCCGGTGCATATACTGTTTTATTGGGTTCTAAAATAAACGCAATGTTCTGGTAGTACAATGAATGCCGCAATGCATACTGAAGTGATACAAACGAATCGATCACCCGGTTGAGCCGGTTGTTAAAACCAGGGATACGGGCAACAGCCGTATCTGTTGATGAATATAAACTGTTGAGCGTAGTTCTTAATTCTGCACTGTACAATGAGTCGTCTGCTGCTAATTGCCTGCGCTTGTTTTTGTATACTGTAATATTATAAACGGGCGCTGTATAAATTGCCTGCAACTCAGATAAACGTTGATTATATCTGTTCTTTCTTGCTATTAAGGAATCAGTAGAGATCTCCGCAGTAGTAAATATTGTATTATTTGTTCCAGGCGCAGGCCTGAAAAAACCGGCTCTTGGCTGAATATTATCAGAGAGGTCAACTATTTCATACACACCTTCATTTGCCTGGTATATAGAACCGGCATAGGCTAAGAATTTTACCCCTTTAGCTGCAAATGAAAATACTTTTACAGCAGCGGCAGATGCCGGTCCGCCCACAAGGGCCAAAGCGGTAGCTGCATCGGCGCCGTTAGCTGCCACACCTGATACTTTGGCAACATCTCCCAGCAAAGCAATATTGGCTTTGCGTTCGTCATATTTATCCTGTGCTTCTTTTACAGTTGAATTGGATGCAGGGTTATACAGGTTGTCATAATTTTCCTCGTAAGAGTTGGGTGACTCTAAATTTCTTGCAGACAAACTGGCTGCCGGTACAAATAGCTGGTGATGGTCCTGTGCATAATCTGTCTTGTAAAAAGTGATCGCAATGGTTTGTGCAATGATCTTTTTTAAATTATCTACCAGTATTTTTATTTTGGCTGAATTGCCACCGTTTTCAAATGCATCAATTATCAGGTCAACCACTTCCCCCAGCGTACTTACGCATAGATCAAAGAATTGCTTATGGTCCGGGTTTACATAAGGGCTTAGTTTTGATAAGGCCATTAATATGGCATCTTTATATACATTAATAGCTGCTATGGTTCCGCTTGTAATATCCTCATCAACTTCATCCATTGATGGTGCAATGGTTGGCTGCTTTAATTCAAAACCAAATTCAGCAAAACTTTTCAATGCATCCACAGCGTCAAAAATATTGGACACGGCATCGGTAGCAAGGTCGGTTGCATTGCCTCCAAGGTTATAAACAGTTGCCAGTGTTGCATAATAAGTAGCAAGATTGTCTACTCTTTTTTTGTGTTCTGTTAAGCCTTCCGGTACATAAAATTCCGGGAAAGGGGCATCGTAATTACTGGTATTAAATGCAGGTCCTGTACCAAAGGCATCAGTGCATAGAATATTATTAAGCTCTACTCCAAAAGATAGTTTTAAAGGAAAGCAACGTGTTTCCAGTTTAGATTTAAAGGCTTTTATCTCACGGATCAAACTATCGGGAAACAATGCAGGCTGCAGCCTTGTGTGGTTCCGGATACCGTTATACAGGTATTTAATAGTTCGCCCCTCTATTACCGATTTTATTTCAACAGTATAAGTGTCGTCATCGTTCGCCTCTCTTAATTCGAAAATGCCATTTGCATCGGGAAAAGTAAATTCTTCTTCCACATTATTCCTCAATAGTCTCACGGTTGTTACACCACGGGCCAATGGCATTTTCTGCAGCCCTGAATAAGGCTTGTCCCCGTCAATATTACAATATACATCAAACACCACCCCTTTAATATAAGGCTCGCTGTTGTTCATAAAAGTTACGCCTGCATCGCTTGTGATAAGCACCCGGTCATTTTCTTTATCGTAAGCAACACCGGTAATATTATTGCTGGGCAGGCCTTCATTAGTGGTATAATAATTATAAGATGGCCTGTAATCCGGGCTGGAAGAAGGATTAAAATCTTTTGATAAATATTCAACCAGGCCATTGCTGGTGCCGATATATACGTTGCCATATTGATCTGAAGTAATAGCATTGTAGTTGACCTGGGTACCGCTTGGAAATAAACTCGGGGCATCCATCTTTACCCAGCCTGCAGATGTTTTTACTACCAGCCCTCCGGCTTTCATTCCTATCCACCGATTGCCTGCTGCGTCAAAATGTATAGCTTGTGCAGTAAAACCGCTTTGCAGCGCCGGTACATTACTGTTAGACCAAGCATCGATATACGTTCCATTGGGTTTGTAACGTAATATTTGTGAGCCGCCATTATTTTGCCTTGCTGCAATCCATACTTCTTCACTGTTGCCCCCAACAGCTTCACTGATCGGTGTAGCAGAGGTGCCGGTGGCATACCCACTTGCATAATTGGTAAAATAGGTAGGGTTAGGGTTGAGTCCAATGCTTAAACCTCCACGTTTTGTATTGAAAGAAGTGATGTAAGTACCCTGCGCTGCCCACACTCTCGGTAAACGGTTATTTGCAGAGCTGTAACTCTGATCTATGTAAAGTGATCTTACGTTGCGGCTTAAAAGATCGGCGCTGGTGGTAGTACCCACTACACTGTAAAAACCCATGCTGTTAACATTATCGCTTGCCGTAGGGAAATAATTTATACCTCCGGCAATATTTGAATTACCCCCTACGCTGGCCTGTCCTGATTGTGCGATCCATATTCCGCTGTCAGCATCAGCTTTTATATCATTAATGAATACTGTAGTAAGCTGGGCAGATTTTGTCCAGTTATTAAAAGTGGGACTATACATATACAGCCCGCCATATTGCGTGCCCGCCCAGATAAGATTGTTTTTACCAACAGCAATGCATTTAAAATTGTTAGTTGTAAAGGCAGCAGAGTTTGCGCCGCCCATGCTGTAAGTGGTAAATGTTGGCTGTGCAAACGAGCTTGCCGGCAACAGTTGAGATAATAAAATGAATGCGAAAAAGTGCTTCATGATCCAATGGCTTTTACAGTTAATTTTTAAATACAGTTTGTGGTTTTTGAAACAGAAGATATAAGAGCAGTTTACGCAGGGAAGGCATTTGTATTAATGGAACTCAGTACAAGGGTATATATACAAAAAGGGCAAAAGGTCATCAGCGTTATTAAAATTTTTTAAAAATAGCTGGGGTAATGATGACCTTTTATGAATCTGCCGATATAGTGGTGTATTCAAAAATCTAAAAGCATATTGGCAATATAAAGTGGGTTATTTCAAAGTCTGCATCTTTACCTGTATTTTAGCATACAGATAAAATGCAATGAAGCAAACCACGGGAAACCATGTGCAAATACAGTCTGCCGGCTTGTTGGCAAACGATGACAAGGTGCTGGAAGCATTATATACTGCCAATTTTTATAAAACAGAAGCATTTGTGCTGGCGAACAGCGGAACAGCAGAAGATGCAAAAGATATTTACCAGGAAGCATTCATCGCTGCATGGCAAAATATAAAGGCAGGCCGGTTTGTCCCGGAAAATGGCGCATCGGTGGAAGCCTATCTTTTCCAGATAGCGAAATATAAATGGTACGATCATTTGAAAGCTCTAAAAAAGATGAATACTGTGCCGGTAGCAGGAGAGGGCGATCTTTTAATTGAAGCTGTATACAATGAAGAGGAAGAGAACTATATCAGGAAAGTACAGGAGCATTTTAAAAACCTGGGTGAGCCATGTAAACAGGTGCTTACGCTTTTTTATTTTATGAAACAAAGCATGGCAAAAATAGCAGCAGTTTTTTCATGGACGGAAGCAACAGCAAAAAACAATAAATACCGCTGCCTTCAGCGCCTGCGTACATTGGTAGCGGGCAAATAATAACTACTTGGATACAAATTATACTATAACAGCAGAGGAGCTTGCAGGCATTGAACAATACCTGCTGGGCGAAGCCAGCGCAGGGCAAAAGCTTGCATTTGAGAACAGGCTGGCTACAGACAGCTCATGGGCAGCCAAAGTGGATGAAGTAAAACTATTGCTTGCCGGTATTGAAACCGCTGCTTTACAAGAACAGCTGGACAGTTATCATACCAATCTAAAAAAAAACCGGCCACAGCCCGGCACTGGCAGGATGATCTCTTTAAAGCGCAAATGGCTGGCAGCGGCGTCTGTTGCTTTGATCGCAGTAACAGCAGTCTTGTTATTCATTACCGGCAGAAATAAATATGAAAAGCTGTACGCTGCTTATTATAAGCCTGACCCCGGCCTGATGAGCGCTATGGGCATTGGTGATAATTATCCTTTCAACAAAGCGATGATCGATTATAAGACCGGCAATTATAAAAAAGCAATAGAAGAATGGAGCACGCTTAAAACAAGCACAGGCCCTAACGATACCCTGAATTATTTCTTGGGTGCTGCGCAACAGGCCGATGGAAATAATGCCGCAGCCATTGCGCTTTTACGCTCCATGGCATCAGATGATACAAAACCTTTTTACAAAGATGCCTGCTGGTACACGGGCCTTGCACTGCTTAAGCAGGGCGCTGTTAATGATGCCATTCCCTATCTCGAAAAATCAGGCCGTCCCGAGAGCATTGAATTAATTAGTAAACTAAAATAATAGCTGCCATGCGTTTTGCCAAATACTGCCTTTCGGGGCTGTGTGTCCTTTTTTTATTGATATCCCTTTTTGCACAGGATAAAATAAAGAATGTGGATGCAATAGAAGCTGCCATTGAAGCAAAAAATTTCAAACAGGCAGAAGCGTTGCTGCAGCAGCAGGTCCAGTTCTTTTTGAAAGAAAACAATGTTGATACGCTTATTTCATACATTGCTGTTGCAGGAAAAATAGGTATGGAGAACGGTGGTCCTGGAAAAGCTGCCGTTTTAATGAACACTTTGGTAAAGCAAATTGCTTCATTAAAGCCTTCCCATATCACTATGCGAAAAGCTTATCTTGAAATGGGTGAATTTTTTGGCGTGGCAGGTGAGGATAAAAAAGCTTATGATGCCTGTACCGCCGCATTAAAATATGCAGCAGTGCCGCTGGAGATTGCCAGGGTGGAAAATAACTTGGGTGTGTATGCACAGAGAATGGGCAATGCAGCGCTTTCAAAACAGCACCACCGCAGGGCGCTTGCCATCCGGGAAGCGCAAAAAGATACCGACAGCGAAGAGCTGTACATGTCTTACAACGCAATGGCCAGCCTGATGTGGTATGCTTCAAAAAATGACAGCGCTAATTTTTTCTTTGATAAAGCGCTGGCTGCGCTGGCAAAAACCAAACCGACAGACCGTAACAAACACTACCGCCCTGCCATAGTGCTGAATAACATGTCAGCCCTCTATGATGCAGATGGAAAAACAAGCGAGGCCATTAAAGCACAGCAGGATGCCATCAGCAACATTCAATTGTACATCGCCGGCAGCGATCCTGCCCAAAAGCGGGAAGATGCCAAATCATTTTTATTTGAAGCAACGGATAACCTTGCCGGTTTTTATAAAGAGATCGGAGATTACAAAAAAGCAAAGGACTTACTGCTTTATTCTTACCAGCAAAAACAGCAACAGTTAAAGCCCGGCCATCCCGGCACTTTTATTTCAGAGATATTGCTTGGGCAACTGGCTAACTCCATGCATAATTATGATGAAGCATTTGAATATCTTGAAAAAGGCCTGGCCAAACTGGAAGCGGCAGAAGGCGATTATATTTTTTGGGAGGCCGATGCCCGTTATGCCCTGGCCATCGCTAATGAAAACAAAAAAAATATAGTTGCTGCCGCCGCCAGTTATGAAAAAAGCGATTCGTTGTATGAAGCCTCTTACCAGGGAGAATACAGCAACCTGTACCTTGAATTTTTAAGGAATGCCGCTCTGTTTTATGCAAACAATGGCGATTACAAAAAAGCAATTGCCAAATCAACCAAAGGATATGAATACGTGTCAAAAGTACAGGAGCAAAATACGCTGCCGGTATTTTACCAGTTGCTTAATCTTTCTGAAGTAAGTTTTATTGCAGGCCAGTATGCACTGGCGGCAGATTATGGTAAAAAGGGGTTGGCTATTGTGAATGAAAAAATAAAGAGCGGCACTTCAGCGCTGGACTCAGTGAGGATGGAGCTGTACAAGCCTGCTGCAATTTTAATGATCGAAAAAGCCGGATACCAGTTGCAGCAGAAAAAGGACACCGTTTACCTGGCAAATGTTTTGGGCCAGTTAAATACGGCTCTGCAATTACTGGAAAAAAGGAAATTTTTGATCGATGATGAAGAGAGCATCAACATTTTGTTATCAGATAACAAGGAGCTTATTGACTTTGCAAAAAAAATAGCGCTGGAATTATACCAGCTCACCAACAATGATACGTACCTGGACCAGGCCGTTAACCTGCATGAATCTGGTTTATACAACCGCATAAGGGCAAGAATAGACAAACAAAAAGCGGTTGAATTTTCCAACCTGCCGCCTGCTGTGTATGAAGAGGAAAAAAAGTTAAAAGCTGCTATACCGGCATCTCTTATGGGGGAAAGAGCTAATACTGTATTAATGGATGCCTATGTGGATGCAACAAAAAAATGGCAGCAGCACCTTGATAAAATAAGGGCGGAATATCCTTTGTATTACAGGATGCGCTACGAATCTATTTTTAAATCATTGCCGCAATTGCAGGCCGGGTTGCCGGGTGCAACAACTGTGATAAGGTATTTTTTTATCGACAATAGTTTACATGCGCTGGTGCTGGACAAAAGCAGTAAAAAAATAATTGACCTTGACACTGCCGGTATCAGCGAAAAAATAAATGCGCTGCTGCTGCCTGTTGCTGACGAGGCTGCTAATACTGCCATATTATACCAGTTATATGAATCCTTATGGAAGCCGCTGGCAAAAGATGTCCGTACAAAGAACGTTATTATCATCCCCGATGGCATACTATATAATATAAGCTTTGAACTGCTTACCCCGGCCCCTGTAAAAACCTTTGACGAATTGTCAAAAGGCAGCTTGCTTTCATTGTCCAATATCACGTATCATTACAGCTTGTTCATGATAGGCAGCAATGCAGCCGGCGAAATAAAAAATAATTATGTTGCTTTCGCACCAGGTTTTTCTGATGAAAACAAAGCTGCTTACGAGCAATCGGTAAAAGACAGCAGCAGGATAGACAAATCATATTTGACTTTGCTGCCCCAGCCTTATACGCAAAGCCTTGTAAAAAAGATGCAGGATAAGCTGGGAGGTGATATTTTTGTAAATAATAGCTCCACGCAAACTTCTTTCAGGCAAAATGCAGGCAATAACAGGATAGTGCATATTGGTACCCACGCAGAATTCAATAACGAAAGGCCGGAGCTTTCCCGGCTTATATTTTCAAAAAATACGGGCAGCGTTTCTGATAACAATTCTTTATTCCTATATGATATTTACAACTGCAACATCAAAGCTGACCTTGCAATACTGACAGCCTGCGAATCCGGGAAGCCCGGTTATGAAGACGGCGAAGGAATGGTATCGCTTGCGCACGCATTTAATTATGCCGGCAGCAAAAGTATCCTGACCAGTTTGTGGCAGGCCGATGAACGGTCTGCAAGCTTTATTACAGAGAAATTCATTGAGAACCTTGCTGATAAAATGCCGGCCGGCGAAGCATTGCGGCAGGCAAAGCTCTTGTACCTGCGTCAGGCGGAAGGAAGGATGAAATCGCCGGCATACTGGGCAGGTATTGTACTGATGGGCGATGCAGGCATGGTGATGCTTTCTCCCCGTAATAATTATGCAAAATGGCTGTGGCTTTCGGCCATATTGATCGCTTTGGGTGCAGGTATGCTTTTAGTGAAGAAGACAAAAAGAAAATACACGATATAGTTCATGAAAGGACGATATCCGCCCTCCTAATTTTAACTGTGATATATTTGCCGGAAATTTTAATTGCAGCATGGAACACTTGTTCACCAGCGAAAGTATTATCAGTTTTGTCGTACTCGTTATTTTAGAAATAGTTTTAGGAATTGATAATGTGATCTTCGTGAGCCTTGTTATGAACAGGCTTCCGGCAGAGGATATTAACAAGGCAAGAAAGGCCTGGATGATAACGGGCATCATTGTACGCAGTTTATTATTGCTGGGATTGGGCTGGTTGCTTTCCCAAAAAGGGAAAGCGGTATTTTCCATTGCAGGCAAAGGTTTTGATTTAGCTAGTATTGTAATGCTTGCCGGTGGCTTGTTCCTCATTTATAAATCGATAAAAGAAATCCACGGCAAGCTGGAAGGTGAAGACCAGTCGCATGTTGGTGAAAATAAAACTTCTTTAAAGCTTGGTCAGGCGATCGTTCAGATCATGCTGATCGATGCGGTATTTTCCTTTGACAGCATTATTACTGCCGGCGGTACTGCCAAACATGTGGAGATTATGATCGCTGCGGTAGTAGTGGCAATGATCATCATGTTTTTATTCAGCCCGGTAATCGCTTCATTTGTAAATAAGCACCCCACTATCAAGATGCTGGCGCTTTCTTTCCTGGTAATGATAGGATTAAGCCTTGTGATGGAAGGTTGGGACCACGAAGCAGCAGAAGCCCTTCACCTGAAAAATTATATTTATTTCGGTATGGCATTTTCTTTTGGCGTGGAAATGCTGAATATGACCATGAGAAAAAGAAATGAAAAACGCAGGGTTGTTCAATTGAATGAGCCACGTTTGGACGAACAGAAAGAAGGTTATTCAGACCAGGCGAAGTAAAGTGGCAGCCACAATACCTGCTGTTTCTGTTCTCAACCTTGTATTGCCTAATGCTACGGGTATAAAATCATTTTTTAATGCCAGTTCAATTTCTTCTTTTGTAAAATCGCCTTCGGGGCCAATGAGAATGAGTTTAGAGGTTGAGGCGTTTAGAAGTTGAGCGGCCAGTTCTTTTTTGTCATTTTCATTTTCACAATGGGCAATGAACTTTTGTTGCTGGCTGGCTTTGCTGATCACTTCATTGAATTTGGTAGCTTCATGCAGCACAGGCAGCCATGTTTGCTGTGATTGCAGCATGGCGCTGATTAAAATACCTTTCATCCTGTCGTGGCGGAAATATTGTTTTTCTGTTCTCGTGCAAATGAGGGGAATAATTTCAGTTACGCCGATCTCGGTTGCTTTTTCCAGGAACCATTCAAAGCGGCTGGCATTTTTTATGAGGGAAATACCAATTGCAACATCGGTTGCCGGTCGTCTGTGGACGGCCGTCTGTGTTATTTGTACGGTACATCGCCTGCGGTTGCTATCTGTTATTGCAGCAGTAAATAAACTTCCCTTGCCATCTGTTAATTGTAAATGCTCCCCGTTTTGCATACGCAATACCTGCACAATATGCTTGGATGTTTCTTCATTCAAAACAATTATATCTGTAGCTACTGACTCGATATGGAAAATTGGTAAGGCCATAAATAATAGTTACGGAAAAACTATTTCCATTCATTTGGTATCTTTAGCGTATATCCGGTTTTACTAATTACTTCTTTTTCTAATTGGGCATCAACCAATTTTTTTCTGCCAATAATTAAAGATCCTTTTGCTACAATAGCCATTGAACTATTATGTCTTTTAGGTGGGAAGGCAATAAAAACTCTTTTGTTAGTAAAAAGGTTATGTACTGCTTTTATTGGAGGAGTTAAATCACTGTCTCCAGAAATCAACAACGCCATGTCGTATTCATCTGTGTACGCACCTGTGATTATTGAAGTAGCAATATTTACATCAGTCATCTTCTCCTTCGCTGTTTTCCATACATGTCCACAGCGGTTGCATTCTTCAGTGCCATCTTGATAATTCCCATAGATAATACTGATTCCTAAACTTTCTAATGCATCTAAATAGGTTGATTGTCGCTTTTGTTTATCTGGATTATTTTTAACTCTGCTTGTGAAATACTTTACTGCTATTAATTCTTGATTTGATTGTAGTAAACTTTCAACTAACTTTTTAACATTCAACCATCTACATGCATCAAACCCAGCTTCTCTCATTCCAAAGTAAAGGTTAAAACCATCTATAAATGCCACTACTCTTTCTTTTTTTATGCTCATAGCTTTTGCTAATTATTTTTATACCATTATATTTGCATCACGAACAACACTGAGAATAGCATTCTTGGTCTGACGCCTCCCATTGGGAGGCGTTTCTTATTAGCTTGATTCCAATGTTGGTAAAATGAAGATTAAACAGGCTAAAAATAAATTGCTTTTAAAACGGTGCCTCATCATCAAAATTCCCTTCATTCATCCTGCTTCCTTTCTGGATATACAATTTAGCACCGCCACCGCCTTCATCATCTCTTACCGGCCTGAAATTTCCACCCGGTAGCTGCCCGCCAAAATCTCCGCCATCCTCATCTTCCACGAATTTTTGTATGTGCAGCAAGGCTTTTAATTTAATGGTTTCAAGGCTACCATTCCTGTGCTTGGCGATTTTAACATAGGTCTCGCCTTTATTGCTTTCACCCATTTCGTTGGCAGTAATATCGTAATACTCGGGGCGGTACAGGAACATTACCATATCAGCGTCCTGTTCTATCGCACCTGATTCCCTTAAATCACTTAATTGCGGGATTTTAGCGCCTTCTTTTCTTTTTTCCACTTCACGGCTTAACTGGGAAAGCGCTATGATGGGGATATTGAGTTCTTTTGCCAATCCTTTCAGATCTCTCGATATACGGCTAATCTCCTGCTCCCTGTTACTGTTCTTATTATCCCCTGCGCCGCTCATCAGCTGCAAATAATCTATGATGATGATGCCAAGATTGTGCTTGTTTTTTAAGCGGCGGCATTTGGCCCTTAGTTCGAAAATATTCAGTGCCGGGGTGTCATCAATAAAAATAGGCGCATTGCTTAACCTGTCGATCCCTTTCTTGTACAATTGCTTCATTTCATGCTCTTCCAGCTTACCACGGCTGATCTTTTCCAGCCATATCTCACTTTCGGCGCTGAGGATACGCTGCACCAGCTGGCTGGCACTCATTTCAAGGCTGAAGAAAGCAACGGCCGTAGGCTTGGCGGCATGCAGTGCTGCGCTGCGGGCAAGGTTCAGTGCAAAAGCCGTTTTACCTACTGACGGCCTTGCCGCCAGGATGATAAGATCGGTAGGCTGCCAGCCATAGGTCACCTTATCTAGTGTAGGGAAGCCGCTTGTAACGCCGGTAATATCTTCATCACGGTTACGCATATCCTCAATACGCTGGATGGTTTTTACCAGTACTGTATTGATATCATCAAAATTTTTGCGCAGGTGATTATTGGTAATCTCAAACAGTTTGCTTTCTGCATCGTCCAATAAATCGAATACATCGGTGCTGTCTTCATAGGCATCACCGATAATTTCACCGCTGATGCGTATCAGCTCCCGCTGGATGAATTTTTGCAGAATGATCCTCGAATGCGATTCTATATTGGCAGAAGAAACCACTGCATTGGTAAGGCGGCTTACATAATAAGGCCCGCCGATAATTTCCAGCTCTTCTTTTGCTTTCAGCTCTTCCACTACCGTTAGCAGATCTATCGGCAGGCTTTTTTGTGCCAGCGATGTCATCGCCCTGAAAATGCGCTGGTGGGCTTCCACATAAAAACATTCCGGTTTCAGGATTTCTATCACGGTATCAAAAGCGCTTTTTTCCAGCATGATGGCGCCAAGCACGGCTTCTTCAAGGTCTTTTGACTGTGGCGGCACTTTGCCATATACCATGCTGCCAAGGTCAAGGGAAGGTTTTCTTCTTGTTTTACGGTCTTTATTGAGGTTAGTAAGATCCATGTTGTTCAAATATTTAAGATTGCTGGATTTGGTTATATTCCTCTAAAAAAATTGTATGCCCCAAACGCGTATAACCAACATCGTAAGCAACTATACTTTTTATTGAAAAGGCTTGCGCAGGGCAACCATTTTTTTATCGGGCGGCTAAGGTAACTGCAAAAAGTTGCCGGATTATTCACATTACGCTGTTCTTAACTTTTCTATACTGATTACCCACAGCAAATTCACAGCAAATGTAGCTTATTCACAGTTTTTACACCGCTGTCCACAGGGCTTTTTTCAAACAACTTGGGCACAGGTAATAATTTATTAACATAGAGTGCCGCCCCAATTTTGTTTTTCTGCACCCTAAATAAAAAAATTTCGACTTGATTTATTCAACCAAAAAATGTAAAAACATTTAATTGCCCGTACAGCTTGCTTTTCAGACCGTTTATGTGCATAACACGCCAATAGTTATCTTTGCGTTCATCATAAAAAAACAAGCGATCGATCAATGACAATTAGTTATAACTGGCTGTGCGAATATCTTCCTAAAAAAATTGAACCGGAAAAACTGGGCAGGATACTCACTTCCATAGGCCTTGAAGTGGAAAGCCTTGAAAAATATGAAGAATTAAAAGGTGGTCTGCAGGGGCTGGTGGTGGGCGAAGTGGTGGACTGCAGCAAGCACCCGGATGCAGATAAATTAAGCGTTACAAAGGTAAATACCGGCAGCAGTGAGCCTTTGCAAATTGTATGTGGGGCGCCCAATGTGGCCCTGGGCCAAAAAGTAATAGTGGCAACTATCGGCAGCACTATCCATCCCGTGAATGGGGAACCGGTAACTATGAAAAAAGCCAAAATACGGGGCGTGGAAAGCTTTGGGATGATCTGCGCCGAAGATGAGATCGGGCTTAGCCCCGATCATGCAGGTATTTTGGTGCTGCCGGCAGGTATAAAAGCGGGAATCCCTGCGGCGGAATATTTCGGTGCTTATACAGATAGTGTTTTTGAAATAGGCCTTACGCCCAACCGCATGGATGCCATGAGTCATTTGGGTGTGGCAAGGGACGTGTGTGCTTATTTATCGCATCACAATAATAAACCGGCTGCCGTTATATCTCCTTTTAAAAATGGATTCAGGCCGGATAATGAAGGGCTGAAAATAGAAGTAGTAATTGAAAACAAAGAAGCCTGCCGGCGGTATGCAGGCATAAGCTTGCAGGGGGTAACGGTAAAGGATAGCCCAAAATGGCTGCAGCAAAAATTAAAGGCCATCGGCCTGCGCCCCATCAATAATATTGTTGATATCACCAATTTCATTTTGCATGAAACAGGCCAACCCCTGCATGCCTTTGATGCTGATAAAATTGCAGGTAAAAAAATAGTTGTAAAAAACCTGCCTGAAGGCACGGCATTTACCACATTAGATGAAAAAGAAAGAAAATTATCTGCCGAAGACTTAATGATATGCGATGCAGAAAAAGGATTGTGCATTGCCGGTGTGTATGGAGGCCTCAATAGCGGGGTAAAAGCCGGCACTAAAAATATTTTCTTAGAAAGCGCCTGGTTCAATCCCGTGAGCATACGCAAAACATCCTTCAGGCATGGGCTGCGTACGGATGCTGCCACAAGATTTGAAAAAGGCGTTGATATCAGCAATACGGTAAACGTACTGAAAAGGGCAGCTTTGCTTATAAAAGAATTGGCCGGCGGCGAAATTGCTTCCAATATTGTTGATATTTATCCTGCACCCAAGCCAAAAACAGAGGTCTTTTTAAAATATCATTACCTGAAAAAACTCAGCGGCAAACATTATCACAGTGATACGGTAAAGGATATCCTGACCGGCCTCGGCTTTGAGATCATCAAAGAAGGCCTGGATGATATATGCATGGCAGTGCCTTACAGCAAGCCTGATATTACGTTGCCTGCCGACATTGTGGAAGAGATAATGAGGATAGATGGACTGGATAATATTGACATTCCTTCCGCCATTACTATTTCACCTGCAGTGGAAACACTGGCGCAGGAAGCGGCTGCCAAAGAAAAAATTGCAGGCTATTTAACCGGTGCAGGTTTCAGCGAAATTTTTACCAACAGCATTACCAATGCAGCTTATTATCCTGACGATGCATTGCAAACAACCGTGAAAATGATCAACAGCCTGAGCGCCGAACTGAATGTAATGCGCCCTGCTATGCTGGAAACGGGCCTGGAATCTGTGGCATATAACCTCAACAGGAAAAATAATGATCTGCAGTTTTTTGAATTTGGCAAAACATATAGCACGCCGGCTGCTGGTAAATACAGTGAGCAGCAGCACCTGAGCCTGTACATTACCGGGAAAAGATATGCTGATAACTGGAAGGCCAAAGGGGAAAAAGCAGATTTTTATTTTGCCAAAGGTGTAGTGGAAAAGCTGCTGTCGCTGTTAGGAATAAAAATAACTGCCTTCAACATAGTACAGCATGAAAAACTGGATAATGCCGTGGAAGTGCTGGTGAAAAATGAAACGGTGGCTTTAATAGGCACGATAAATAAAAAAACTTTGGCTAAGTTTGATATTAAACAGCCGGTACTGTACGCCGATATTGATTGGGAAAAAGCAGTAGCACTGCACAAGAAGCAAAAGATTGCATTTGCAGAGATATCAAAATTCCCGGCGGTGCAGAGGGACCTGGCCATCGTGGTTGATAAAGCAATTGCTTATGCACAGGTGGAAAAAGCTACGGCTGCCGCCAAAGTAAGCAGGCTGCAATCGGTAAATTTGTTTGATGTTTTTGAAAATGAAAAAATAGGCGCCGGGAAAAAATCAATGGCCATCAGCTTTGTTTTTTTGGATGAGGAAAAAACGATGACCGATAAAGATATTGATGCAATGATGTCAAAGATCATCGTATCTTATGAAAAAGAGTTGAACGCAGAGATAAGAAAGTAGCCACGAATTGACACGAAGGGTTTTGCCACAGATTTCACGGATTAACACAGAGAGGCTTCATTCGTGTCAATTCTTGAAATTTGTGGCTGACAAAAAATTGCCGCAGGCAATCAAAATCTGTGTTCATCTGTGAAATCTGTGGCTTAAAAACATTTATGGTGGCAGCATTAGAAAACGATATTAAACGTATAAATGATAAGCTCCAGCAACTGCTGAAGCAATATGCTGCATTGCAAAAAGAGAATGAAAGGTTAAAAAGTGCGGAACTTAAACTTACCGGGGAAAATGAAAGCCGTTTTCAGCAAATAGAGCAATTGGAGCAGCAAGTAAGCATTTTAAAAACTGCCGCAGGCAATATGCCCGATGCTGATAAAAAGGAATTTGAAAAAGCGATCAACCGTTATCTTAAGGATATTGATAAATGCATCACCCTCTTAAGTGAATAATATTATGCCTGACGAATTAATTCCCATCAATATCGTAATTGGCGACCGTAACTACCGCATAAGGGCATTGGCAAAAGATGAAGGCGTTATCCGCAATACGCTCAAGACCATCAATGATAAAATTGTTGAATTTAAAACGCAGTTTGCCGGTAAGGATATGCAGGATTATATTGCCATGGTGATGATATGGTATGCCACCCAGCTTTCATCAGATAATAACCCCTTAGCTGAAAAAGAAATGAAAGAAGCGCTGGAAAAGATAGAGCAGCAACTGGATAAGGTAGTGTAATTGTTTAATTTTGAACACCCTTAAAGGTGCTTTTTAATGTTTGTTTTTGAAAGAATAGGAGGATTAAAAACGGGACAGGAAATAAGTTAAAATAATAACGGGAGTAAGAATACCCCCGTTTTTTTACCCTAATAAAACCTTAAACCAGCAAAAATTTTAAAACTGTACAACAGTCAATAACTGTTAAGGTTCAACATTTTTTAACTTAAATAATTGTACAGCCTTTATATAAAACAATTTTAATTTTTAATAGCCTGATTTCAAAAAAACTTACAGCTACTCTTTTCTTCCGTTCACAACCTGTTATTTTCCAATATTATGCCAAAGCTAAAAAATGTGGAAAACTCGGAGGGTTAGGCCACAGATTTCACGGATTGCACAGATAAAATATAGAAAGCCACGAACCTTACTGCCCATCAGGCAAGCTTTCACTAATCTACCCAACTAAAGAGCTTTCATCTGTGTAAATCTGTGGCTAAAGCATTCGTGTCAATTTGTGTACTGAACGTAGCCGAAATATTCGTGGCTTTCTTTTCTGTGTTAATCTGTGGCGGCCCCACTAATTTCCGGTCTGACCGGGACGGTCAGACCGGCATTTCATTACCTTTGCAAACATTTAATTTTTTAGAGGAGCTTTTATGCAGGAAAAGTACAGGGAATACCAGCAATTGAACTTACCACAGATAGGGGAAGAGATATTGGCTAAATGGAACCAACATAACGCATTTGAAAAAAGTGTAACCTTAAGGGAAGGCCACCCCCCCTTTGTTTTTTACGAAGGTCCCCCGAGCGCCAATGGCATGCCCGGCATCCACCATGTAATTTCGAGAACATTGAAAGACCTGGTGTGCCGCTATAAAACCATGCAGGGCTTCCAGGTAAAGCGCAAGGGCGGCTGGGACACACATGGCCTGCCCGTAGAGCTGGGCGTGGAAAAAGAACTGGGCATCACTAAAGAAGACATCGGTAAAAAAATCTCCGTAGAAGATTACAATAAAAAATGCCGGGAAGTGGTGATGCGTTTCAAGGATAAATGGGATGATATTACCCGTAAAATGGGCTATTGGGTTGACCTTGAGCATCCTTATGTAACTTTTGAAAATGATTATATAGAAACGCTTTGGTGGTGCCTGAAAGAGCTCTATAAAAAAGGCTATCTGTATGAAAGCGTAAGCATACAGCCTTATTCACCCGCAGCAGGCACCGGCCTCAGTTCCCACGAATTGAACCAGCCGGGTACTTATAAAGATGTAAAAGACACCAGTGCCACGGTTATCTTTAAACTGTTGCGGCAGGGCGATAATGAAAACCATCCGTTATTAAAAAAACTGATGGATGCCCTTTTTGATAATTCAGAGGATGTAACAAAAGATACAGGCATCGGTATCATGGCATGGACTACCACACCGTGGACACTGCCTTCCAACCTTGGCCTTACCGTAGGGCCAAATATTGATTATGTGCTGCTGCAAACTTTTAATCCATATACTTACCAGAATAACAATGTAATTCTTGCAAAAAACCTGGTTGGCAAATATTTTAAAGCCGAAGGAGAGAATGCAGATTTCAGCAGTTATAAAGAAGGCGATAAAATAATCCCCTGGAAAATAATCAGCAATTTTAAAGGAAGTGAACTGGAAGGTTTGCAGTATGAACAACTGTTGCCTTTTGAAGCCAACACTATTGAGAAGATACAGGAAGAAGCGCCGGGTGCACAGCCTTTCCGGGTGGTGACGGGTGATTTTGTTACTACTGAAGATGGTACCGGCATTGTGCATACAGCACCTGCCTTTGGTGCGGATGACTTTAAAGTGGGCAAAAAAAATAACCTGGGTATTTTAACGCTGGTTGATAAAAGAGGAAGGTTTTTGAGCGGTGTAAAAGACGGCGTGTTTTTATACGGCGATGAATATGTAAAAGAAGATTACCTGAAGGATGATGAAAAACAGGCAGCGTTTGAAAGGCAGAAAGAAATACTGGAAGCCAATGGCAAAATAAAAGAGCTGAAAAAATATTTAAGCGTTGATGACAGGATAGTATTGAAACTGCAGGAAGAAGGCAAGCTCTTTAAAAAAGAAAAATACGAACACAATTATCCTCATTGCTGGAGGACGGACAAACCGATTTTATATTATCCGCTGGATGCATGGTTCATCAAAACTACGGCTGCAAAAGACCGTATGGTAGAGCTAAATAAAACCATCAACTGGAAACCGGCTGCCACCGGCGCCGGCCGCTTTGGCAACTGGCTGGAAAATATGGTGGACTGGAACCTGAGCCGCAGCCGCTACTGGGGCACACCTTTGCCTGTTTGGAGAACAGAAGATGGGGAAGAAGAAATATGTATGGGCAGCATTGAAGAACTGAATACTGAAATAAGAAAAGCGGCAGAAGTGCTGGGCGGTGAAACCAACAAGCATTATTTGCATGAAGGCATCCTTGACCTGCACAAACCTTACGTAGACGAAATAACCCTGGTAAGTGCATCGGGAAAACCAATGAAACGGGTAGCCGACCTGATTGATGTATGGTTTGACAGCGGCGCCATGCCCTATGCCCAATGGCATTTCCCTTTTGAAAATAAAGAAACATTCAAGCAGGCTTTCCCGGCAGATTTTATTGCCGAAGGCGTTGACCAGACAAGGGGTTGGTTTTATACCCTTCATGTGCTGGGTGTATTGTTGTTTGATAGTGTTGCTTATAAAACTGTGGTGAGCAATGGCCTCGTTTTGGATAAAAATGGCAACAAAATGAGCAAAAGATTGGGCAATGTTGTTGACCCTTTTGCCACCATCAACAGTTTTGGCGCAGATGCCACCCGCTGGTACCTCATCACCAATGCTTCGCCGTGGGACAGTTTGAAATTTGATGTGGAAGGCATTAAAGAAGTGCAACGCAAATTTTTTGGCACATTATATAATACCTACCAGTTCTTTGCTTTATACGCTAATGTGGATGGCTTTGCTTTTAAAGAAGCCTATATCCCTTTAAAAGACAGGCCGGAAATTGACCAGTGGATATTATCTTCTCTCAATACATTGATAAAAACTGCCACCAAATATTTTGATGAGTATGAACCTACACAGGCAGGCCGTGCCATTGAAGATTTTGTGGATGAGCACCTGAGCAACTGGTATGTACGCCTTTGCCGCCGCCGTTTTTGGAAAGGGGAGTATGAGCATGATAAGATTTGCGCCTACCAAACTTTATATGAATGCCTTGAGGTATTATGTAAACTGATGGCCCCCGTAGCGCCGTTTTTTGCAGACTGGTTGTTTGGCAACCTGAATGAGGTTTCCGGTAAGGCTGCAGTGGCTTCTGTTCACCATGCCGATTATCCCAAAGCCAATGAAGCGGTAATTGACATTGCCCTTGAGCAAAGAATGCAATTGGCGCAGGATGCTTCTTCTTTGATATTATCTGTAAGGAAAAAAGTGAATATCAAGGTAAGGCAGCCCTTGCAAAAAGTGTTTATCCCGGCGCTGGATGCCGCAATGGCAGAGCGGATAAAGAGCGTGGAGGATATCATAAAGGCTGAAACGAACGTGAAGGAAGTGGAGATACTGGATGCCAATAATGACTTTATAAAGAAAAAGGCTAAAGCCAATTTTAAAACTTTGGGCAAAAAACTGGGCCCTAAAATGAAATGGGCTGCCGATACCATTGCTGCTTTTGACAGTGCCGGTATTGATAAAGTAATGGCAGGGGATTATGTGTTAAACCCTGATTATCAGTCAAAGAATGAAGAACCCATCATCATCACCGCAGAAGATGTGGAAGTGGCTACGGATGAAATACCGGGATATGAAGTAGCAGGCAAGGGCAGCCTTACGGTGGCGCTTGATATCAGCATTTCTGATGACCTGAAGAAGGAAGGCGATGCCCGTGAGTTTGTAAATAAAGTGCAGGCAATCAGGAAAGAAAGCGGTTTTGCACTTACCGACAGGATAAATGTGGAAGTATTGGAAAATGAACAGGTGCAACCGTCATTAATTGGATATAAAGACTATATTTGCGCCGAAATTCTGGCAGATTCGCTTGCTTTTATGACCGTCCTGGATTCGGGAACGGAAATTGACGTGAATAATGCCATTTTAAAAGTGAAAGTACTTAAAAACGGAAAGTAGTATGGCAACTAAAAAGCATGCTCCGGCAAAGAAACCCGCCGCTAAAGCGCCAGCAAAAACAGCTAAAAAAGCCGCAAAACCGGTGGCAAAAAAAGTAGTAAAAGCTGCACCGGCTAAAAAAGTGGCTCCTAAAAAAGCTGCTAAACCGGCCAAACCAGCCCCTAAACCGGCCAAGGCCCCTGCCAAAAAAGTGGTGGCCAAGCCTGTAAAAAAGGTAGCTAAGCCTGTTGCCAAAAAAGCTGCTCCCGTTAAAAAAGCTGCTGTGGTGGTAAAGCCAAAAGTTGCTTCCAAGCCTGCTCAAAAACCAGTAGTGGTTAAAAAAGAAGAGGTTAAAAAGGCAGCCCCGGTAAAAAATTTACACACGGCAAATACAAAAGCAAAAGATATTAAAGTGCCGTCCCCTAAAGCTGTAGTGATACCAAAAATAAACACTACTACTGCCAGGAAATACGAGCCTGATTTTACTAAATCCGTGCTGGACAAAGCTCCTGCAGGAATAAACACCCCCACTATGAGATACAGTGATGCAGAATTGACTGAGTTTAAAGAACTGATTCAACGTAAGTTGGACGCCGCTAAAAAAGAACTGGCCTACCTCCAGGGCCTTATTACCCGTAAGGATGATATGGGCGGAGATGAAGGCGATAACCGTTATATGACAATGGAAGACGGAAGCCTGAGCATGGAAAGGGAGCAACTGAGCCAGATGGCCAGCCGCCAGATAACTTTCATTGACCACCTGGAAAAGGCATTGATGCGTATAGAGAACAAAACCTATGGCATTTGCCGGGTAACCGGCAAGCTGATTGACAAGGCCCGCCTGCGTGCCGTGCCACATGCTACGCTCAGTATTGAAGCTAAGATGGGAAAGGTGAGTTAAATAAAATTGTTTTCAATGACATTGAAAAGGCAACCATTTTGTGGTTGCCTTTTGGTTTTGAAGCAGCATTAACCCTATTCACTTTGCTGTATCTCGTTTAGAAAATCAGTAAGCGTTTTCCCGGGGTCCAGTTGCAGTTTTTTCCGCAGCCTGTACCTGCTTAATTCCACTCCCCTTACGGTAATGTTCATCAACTGGGCTATTTCCTTCGAAGCCAGCTTGAGTTTCAGGTAAGCACACACTTTAAGATCAGTATTGGTAAGATTGGGATATTTTGATGATAGTTTTTTGAGGAAGTCGTTGTTTATTTCATCAAAATGTATAGCAAACTGCTCCCAGCTGGAGTTATTTTTTTCAATATCATTTACCAGCTCCATCGCCTTTTTTACATCATGGTTGCCGCCGGTTTTTTTATATAGCTGCCGCAGCTCATCCTTTACTTTTATAAGGGCATCATTTCTTTCAACAAGATGCAGGTTGGCATCTGCCAGCTCTTTATTTTTATACAGTACTTCATTGGCCAGCTTTTCATTTTGCAGTTTGATAATTTCTTTTTCATTCTTTTCAATTTCGAGCTGGTGGATATATTTCAGCCTGTTCTGTTCTTCTTCAAATTTAATTTGCTGCAAATGGAATTTTTTCATCTGCCATTTGTAAAACAGGTACAGCAATGAAATGCCAATAATAAAATACAACAAAAATGCCCAGGTAGTCATATACCAGGCAGGCTCCACTACAAAAATATAGCTGATAACTTCCGATTTATTCCCCATATTATCGTGTGCCCGCACATTGAATGTGTAAGTGCCGCTGGGAAGATTAGTGTAATCTTTTTCATTTTTTGATGACCAGGCAGACCATTTGCTGTCGTACCCCACCAACTGGTAGCTGTATTCAATATTATTCTGCATTCCGTAAGCAGGCGAGCTGAATTCAAAGTGAAAAGAATTTTCACTTACAGAAAAATGGGGCGTAGTATTTTTATCCTGTTTAAAAGCAAGATTATTATTGCCCGGGGCATATCCCCCATAAACAAGGCTGTCTGATTTTCCAAAAGCTTTTACAGTTGAAAGCAGCACGGTTAACTTTGGCTTGTTGGTAATATAGTTTTCATAGTTAAAATGTATGATGCCGTTTTTGGATGCGATGAAAACGTTTTTTGGATTGTAAGTATAAATATGTTCAAAGCCGGAAAGTATCTTTCCTGTAAGCTCCGGGAAATAAGTAATTCTGTATTGGCTGTTATCCTTGCTGAAAGTTACCACACCCATATTTTTTTCATTGCAAAACCAGATATTTCCATCAGCATCTTCCGTCATATATTGTACGCTCATGGTATCGAATATCTTGTGCAATAAAGGAGAAGGATAAAACCTTTGCTCTTTTTCATCAAATTCATATATGCCTTTTACCGTAGGAAAAACAACCCTGTTCTTTACCCTGAAAACAAAATTCCTTAACGTAGAAGGAAGCCCGTTTTTTTCTGTAAACAACGTACTGCTGTAAGATTTATCATCGGGGGAAAGACTGATCTTATAAATACCCCGATAAGGATGTGATGCCCAGATATTATTTTCATTATCCACCGCCATAAAGCGGAGCGATTCATATACACCATTCATCTCATGGCTGCCTGCATAGCCTTTTTCGTTAAATTCAAACATATACAGCCTCGAATACGTTCCGGCTACTACTTTTTTATAAGGAGATACTGTACTAATGGGTAAAAACTGCCAGATGCCCGGATCTAAAGTGAGAGGTACAGCCTCATCATTTTTTATTTGATAACTTCCGTTATTATGGCACATCAGCAGCTCGTTGTTTATTTCATCAAACCGCCATACCTGGCCATCGCTGTTTTTGATTTTGGTAAATTTCCCCCTGGAAAAACTGAGATCACCTGCGTTTTGTTGTGACAGGGGCACCATATAAGCCCCTTCAGACGTAGCGATATATAAATTGTTGTTGAATATTTTGGAATAATAACCTGAAGGCTCGTTGGGCTTGCCGGGATGTATATACTTGAGCGGCGAATTGTATGCAATAAAGCTGATGCCATTATCAAGCCCGGTCCACAGATTCTTCTGTTTATCAAGATAAATACAGAGGATGTTATTATTCTGAAGGCCTTCGCTGATAGATATTTGCTGTACAAAGTTTAAAGACGAATCTATAAAAACGCACCCGTTGGTAGTGGTTCCTGCAAGGTATTCATGATCATTGATGGCTTCAAAACTGTATATATGGCTGTTGTTTAGGAGTGCATTGGCAGCAATATCCCTGCGGCTGAGGATCCCTTCATGAAGCGTATAAATACCCCCCCGCAGGGTACTTATGAGCATATCATTATTTTTCAGGATGATAAGCCCGGTTATTTCAAGCGGGGCAATATCTTTTTTTGTGTACACCGGCAGCCATTTGCCGTTAATAAATTCAAACAGGCCCTGCGCTTTATCCTTGGCAAAAAGCCGCTCGCCGGTTGATTTTAAGAAATGCCATCCATTGGGGGCAGGGTGGGTGGTAATGATGTTATTCTTATACTCAAAAATATAATCCCAGGTGCGAAAAAACACGGCATCCTTATATACTTCCACATCCCATACATCCGAAAACTTGCTGAATTTGTCCGGTATCAGATTTTTGAGGGATTTATAAACCAGTTGGCCATTAGGTGCCGGGAAAAAATACCCTATTTCATCCTGGCCACCGGCATATATTTTTTCATCTACAATAGCAATAGACCTCAAAATGCTCTTGTTCGCCTGCTGAAAAACCCTCCAATGACTGCCATCAAAAGTGATAAGCCCATCATTGTTGGCAAAATACATAATGCCGGATTTGTCCTGTTTAATGTCCCATGTTTGTGCCCCGGCATGAAAATCATTGCTGTTGTAATTTATTATTTGGGGAAGGCCAATAGTGTTTTGTGCATAGGCATTGTGGACCGAACATACTAATAGTATGTTAAAAAATGGCAGCAAGTATTTCATCCTTCAAAGATAATTCAATTTATGACGTAGTTATGACGTAATATGTTTTTATTGATAATCAATAACTTAGTTTTTATTGATGAGGTATAGATGTGGTATTTTCCTTTTTGCCACTATATGTTGTGTTTAATTTTACTCCTGATTGAGCTTAGTTTATTCTTAAAAACCAAAACTAAAAACTTGCGTATGAAAAAAATCTCCAAGGGATTTGTTTGCCTGTTTGCGTCCTGCATTTTCTTCGTTACAGGCTTGCTTGCCCAAAACAAAACGGTTACGGGCAGAGTAACAGATGAAACCGGCCAGGCTGTTTCCGGGGCCTCGGTTACGGTAAAGGGTACCAATGTGGGCACCACCACCAATGGTTCCGGGGAATTCTCGCTTTCTGTTCCTGAAAAAACCAAATCGCTCAGGATAAGTTCGGTAGGCCACGATTCAAGGGATGTGGATGTGCCTGCGTCCGGGAATCTTGCTGTGCTGTTGAGTCACACCGAAACCAAAATGGAAGAAGTGGTAGTGGTAGGGTATGGTACACAAAAAAGAAGTGTAGTAACAGGGTCTATTTCAAGCGTTAAAGCAAAAGATCTGGAAAAGGTGCCTAATACTACAGTTGGCCAAACATTGCAGGGTCGAGTAACCGGTTTATCCATTGCTCAAAGCGCTGGTCAGCCGGGCTCACTACCTATTGTAAGAGTAAGGGGCTATACCACTTTCAGGGAAGGTGAAGGCGGTAACGACCCACTTTGGGTAGTAGATGGCGTGGTTGTAGATAATGCTGCTATGAATTTCATTAACCAGTCAGATATTGAATCCATAGAAGTATTGAAAGACGCTGCATCGGCTGCTATTTATGGTACAAGAGCTGCTACGGGGGTTATATTGATTACTACTAAAAAAGGTAGGGCTGGGAAAATGACCGTAAATTATAATGGTTTTTTTGGCATTTCTGCCCCCGAAAAAAAGCTTAAGCTACTAAATGCTACAGAATACGCTGCTATTATAAATGAAACACAGGTGAATGGTGGTGGTTTACCTTTATACCCCGATATCTCTATTTACGGAAAAGGTACCGATTGGCAGGATGCTATATTCAGCAATAGCGCAAAACGCCAAAATCATGAAATAAGCCTTAGCGGAGGCAGTGATAAATCAACCTATTATTTTTCTGCCGGTTACATGAATCAGGAAGGGATTGTTTTGCCTGAAATATCCCGTTATTCCAAATACACTCTTCGTTTAAATTCTACGCACAAGATAAGCCAGTATATAACTTTTGGAGAATCAATGGGATATGCCCATGATAAATCAGTAGGTATTGGTAATACAAACAGTGAATTTGGCGGGCCTTTAAGTTCGGCCCTTAACCTTGATCCCATTACACCCGTAGTGGAAACAGACCCGGCAAAAGCCAGCGCCTCGCCATATAAGGACAATATTGTATTCAGGGACCCCAACGGAAATCCTTATGGAATTTCGGGAGTAGTTGGAGGTGAAATGACCAATCCTATTGCATATATGCAAACAAGGCTGGGCGGATATGCCTGGAGTGATAATATTGTAGGCAACGCTTATTTGGAAGTATCGCCAATAAAGAAAATTAAAGTAAAATCTGCGGTAGGCACCAAGCTGGCTTATTGGGGAAACCAGGGGTATACGCCGGTTGGCTATCTCAATGCCCTTTACATCACGACAAGAAATTCTTATGGTAAGCAAGATTATAAAGGATTTAACTGGAACATAGAAAATACGGTTACTTATTCTGATAAAATAAAAGATCACCAGTTTGAAGTGTTATTGGGCCAGGGGGCATATATGATAAATGCAGGTGAAAGTGGCGGCTCAGGGGTTACTTTGTTTAACCTGCCTATTGACAATTGGAAAGATGCATCATTTAATTTTGCTATACCTGCAGCTGACAGGGATGGCTGGACGACTGATTATGTTGAACATAAAGTAACTTCTTTGTTTGGCCGTATTAATTATAATTATGCCGAAAAGTATCTTTTCACCGGTATTATCCGAAGGGATGGTTCTACAAAGTTTGGCCCCGATAAAAAGTATGGAACTTTTCCTAGTTTCTCTTTAGGCTGGGTAGCCAATAAGGAAGACTTTTGGCCGGAAAATGGCGTGGTAAAAACATTGAAATTAAGAGGGGGATATGGCGTAACCGGAAATGATAACATTACTGACTTTGGTTACCTCTCAACTGTTAATGGTGGATATAATTACACCTATGGGGCTGATGAACAAATTAATACAGGCTATGCCCCCCGCACTTTAGATAACCCGGAACTACATTGGGAACAAACATCACAAGCCAATATTGGATTTGATGCTAGCCTTTTTAAAGGTTTTGATCTGACGGTTGACCTGTTCAATAAAAAAACATCAGGTATTTTGCGTGAAAAAGTAATACCCGGTTATGTTGGTGTTACTAATAACCCTGCTTATAACCTGGGTACTATGGAAAACAAGGGGGTTGAAGTTGAACTCGGGTATCGCACCAATATTAATAAACTTAATCTTTCTGCAAGGGGAACATTTTCCTACATAAAAAATAAAGTTATTTATATAGATGAATCAAATGAATATATTGATGGCTATGCCAGCTTGCATTCTATGGGCCCTGTTACAAGAATAGAAGTTGGCCATGCCATGAATGAATTTTATGGCTATAAAACCGATGGCATATTTCAATCCCCGAAACCTGGGTCTACGG
>JBEHYP010000043.1:0-27530 GCA_048498115.1 Bacteroidota bacterium
GCTTATTTTGTCAAATACTTTTATAAAGGCATCCTGCAAAATATCTTCGGCATCGGCTGCATTACGGGCATACCGATGGCATACGCCCAGCATATGGCTGCTGTAGCGGTTAAACAGCTCCTTTTGTGAGGCTGCATCCTCCCTTATGCAGGCCCTTATCAGTTGTTCCTCCGTCAAAACAATATTGGGTTCGCCATAACAGATACCTTTATGAGCAGGTATGCTGCCTGCTTATTACAGAAAGATAATAAAAAAACGGGAAGCTTTGCGGGTAAGAAAAATGAAAATTTATGCCTTATTCAGTAAAAAGACCTGTAAGGTTTAAAAACTTTACAGGTTCCGGATGAATAATAAAAAAGTTGACCAAATTTCATTGGTCAACTTTTACAAATCGTTGCTGCCTTAGGCCTTTTTAGCAGCGGCTTTCTTTTTGGCAGCAGGCTTTGCAGGCCTTGATTTGCCGAATGAGCCTTTGGCTATTTTGCCTTTTTTTGTTTTAATATCTCCACGTCCCATAACAGGTATGTTTTTTAATTTTTTGAAAGATTAAAAAAGCAAGATGTGCTGCATCTTGCTTTTGTTGTGGTTTTACAATTGTTACAGTTTTGCAGACAATTCTTTACCTGCTTTGAACTTAGCTACTTTTTTGGCTTTGATTTTAATTACAGCGCCTGTTTGAGGGTTGCGTCCGTTACGGGCAGCCCTTTTAGAAACTGAAAAAGTACCAAAACCTACCAAGGTAACTTTTCCGCCACCTTTTAAAGTTTTGGTTACTGCTTCTACAAAAGAATCCAATGCTTCGTTAGCCTGTGTTTTGGTAATGCCTGCGTCGTCAGAGATTTTAGCGATTAATTCTGCTTTGTTCATAGTTGTTTTTTTGAAAAATTTTAGAGCAACAAATATAGAGGCTTTTTGCTTGTAAAGAAATTTTTGATCAAAAAAATAATCTTGTAAAAACCCGCTGAAATGCAGAATTGGCAAGGGATACAGGGAAATGGCAATAATGTGGTTTATTAAAACCAAATTGAAAAAATGGCTGAAATGAAGGACTGCAGCCACTTTCAGCGTGTGCTGCCCTGCAATGCAGCATCCATGCGTATTTCAGGCAATATACAGATGCCCGGGCTGATAAAAATGCGGCCGTTTCTTTTGCACATTTAGTTAACAACCTGCATCACCGAACGGAATGCAATAAAGCGGTTGCCCCATTTGTCAAAAGATTTTTGCCGCATTTCAGGTGCAAATTTTTCAATGTAACGATTGTACAATGCTTTGCTTTCTGCAAAATACTGGATAGCGTAAGTAGGACCTTCACTATCATCCACTTCCAGCAATTTTAATATTGTTGCTCTGGTAAAACATCCCGTGCCAATCACTTCGGGTATGTGCTCATCCTGCAGCCATGGCAGCCATTGGTGCTGTATGCTGTTGTCAACTTTGATAGTAACGTTGTAGATGATCATGATTAAACTGCTAATTCTAAATAAATCGGGCAATGATCACTATGCTTTATATCGTGATAAATATCAGCGTCCTTCAATTGTTTTTTTAAAGGCTCTGTTACGGTGATATAATCTATACGCCAGCCCTTATTGTTAAGCCTTACACTGGGGAAACGCTGGCTCCACCAGCTGTAGCGGTGGGGCTCCGGGTGAAATTCACGGAACGTGTCTATCCAGCCGCTGCTTAAAAATTTTGTCATCCATTCTCTTTCTTCAGGCAAAAAACCCGAAGAATTTTTATTTCCTTTCGGATCGTGGATGTCAATTTCCTTGTGGGCAATATTATAATCGCCGCATACAATCAATTTAGGATGTGTTTTCTTAAGCTGGTCAAGATATTTATAAAACTCATCCAGCCACAGGTATTTGAACTGCTGCCTTTCATCACCGCTTGTGCCGGAAGGAAAATAAGCATTGATCAGCCGGATATCGCCAAAATCAAGTTGCACCACGCGGCCCTCTCCATCGCTTGCTGCATGGCCGTTTCCATGCACAACATTATCAGGTTTTATTTTTGAAAAGACAGCCACGCCGCTATACCCTTTTTTTTGTGCACTGAACCAGTGATGATGAAAGCCAAGCGCTTCCAGCTGTTTTGTATTCACATCATCCTGGGTGGCTTTTGTTTCCTGCAGGCAAATTACATCCGCAGGGTTTGTTTTGAGCCAGTCAATAAAGCCTTTTTTTAGTGCAGCACGGATGCCGTTGACGTTATAGGAAATGATACGCATTTAAAAATTTTTTATTATACTTGATGCAAAAATAATTAAGCTTATGGAAAATTCAACCCGGCAACCAGGCGATGACCAGCAAAAAGACTACTTGCTGGAAGAAGAAAGTTCATTATTTCAATATGAGTATGCTACATCATGGCAAAGGTTTTTCAACCTTGTAATTGATAACCTGCTGATGAACTATGGACTAAGCTATCTGACAGGATTTCTTCTTGGGATTATATTGAGAGAGGTGGCCCCCGGATTTTTAACAAAGATTATTTATAGCGGCAGCACTTTCAGCACTGAAATGCTTTTATTCGGCTACCTGCTCAGCTTCCTGAATTACCTGCTTTATTATACGCTTTGCGAAAAACTATTCAAAGGCTATACCCTGGGCAAATTAATTACGGGCACAAGGGCAATAAGGCAGGATGGCAATGAACTTACATTCAAAGATGCCATTTTACGATCATTAAGCAGGCTGGTGCCGTTTGAAGTTTTCAGCGGCTTTAATACCCTTACATGGCATGATAGCTGGACGAATACCATGGTGGTAAAAGCAAGGTAATTTTATTCCAGTGCCGGCCTCAGCCATTTTGTTGCTTCGTCAAGGCTCATTTCTTTCCGGGCAGCATAATCTTTCAGCTGGTCTTCATTTATTTTACCAACGCCAAAGTATTTGCTTTCAGGATGTGAAAAATACCAGCCGCAAACGGAAGAGGCAGGGTACATGGCCAGTGATTCTGTAAGATGAATGCCGGTCGCTTCTTCGCCGCCCAGTAAAGTAAACAATTTATATTTTTCTGTGTGGTCAGGGCAGGCAGGATAGCCTGGTGCCGGGCGGATACCGGCGTATTCTTCTTTTATTAACTGTTCGTTGGTAAGCTTTTCGTTTTTATCATACCCCCATAGTTCCTTTCTTGTTTTTTCATGCAATAATTCTGCAAATGCTTCGGCCAAACGGTCTGCCAGGGCCTGCAGCATTATCTTATTGTAATCGTCATGCTGCGATTCAAACTGCTTTACGTACTTGTCAACGCCATGCATGGTAACGCTGAAAGCTCCCACAAAATCCTGCTGTGGTGACACAAAATCCGCTAATGATAAATTTGCCTGCCCTTCTGCTTTTTTAATTTGCTGCCTTAAAAATTCCAGTTTTATTTTTTCCTTTTTATTTTTTATTTCAACAGTATCCGGGGCAATTTTATTGGCTTCCCAAAAGCCAACCGTTCCTTTTGCTGCTAACCATTTTTCTGCAATGATTGTATCCAGTAATGTATTGGCATCGTTGTATAATTTAGTGGCTTCGGTTCCAACTTTTTCATCACTCAGTATTTGAGGAAATTTTCCATGCAGCTCCCATGCAATGAAAAATGGCTGCCAGTCAATGTATTTTCTTATTTCAGCCAAGTCGTAATTGTCAAATTGCCGGGTGCCGGTAAGCGAAGGCGTTACAGGGCTGTAGTTAGTCCAGTCAATTTTTACAGCATTGGCTTGTGCTTCTGCAAATGATAAAAATTGCTTAACCGGCCTTTTATTTTCAAAATCTTCTTTCAGCTTCCGGTACTCGGTGTTTATGCCGGACAAAAAAGGCTCTTTTTGTTCTTTGCTTAATAAGTTGCCTGCCACCGTTACGCTTCTTGAAGCATCCAGCACATGCACTACACCTTTTAAATATTGCGGCGCAATTTTTACGGCGGTATGCATTCTTGAAGTGGTGGCGCCGCCAATTAGTAAAGGTTGTTTCATGTCCCTGCGCTGCATTTCATGCGCCACGTGTACCATTTCATCCAATGAGGGCGTAATCAGTCCAGATAAGCCAATGATATCTGCTCCGAATTTTTCTGCTTCATCCAGGATTTTATCAGCAGGCACCATCACGCCCAGGTCTTTTATGTCATAGCCATTGCAGCCTAATACCACGCCCACAATATTTTTTCCAATGTCGTGTACATCGCCTTTTACTGTTGCCAATAAAATTTTTGCAGCACCGCCTGCACCTGCCTTTGGATTGTTTTTCTTTTCTTCTTCTATGTAAGGCGTTAATACCGCCACACTTTTTTTCATTACCCGGGCGCTTTTTACCACCTGCGGCAAAAACATTTTCCCGCTGCCGAACAGGTCGCCCACTACATCCATCCCTGCCATTAGCGGGCCTTCAATTACATCCAGTGGTTTGGGATATTTCTGCCTTGCTTCTTCCGTGTCTGCATCAATATAATCAGTAATGCCGTTTATCAGCGCATGCTTTAACCTCTCTTCTACAGGAGTATTTCTCCAGGCATCGTTTTTCTTTTCTTCTTTGCCGCTTGCCTTCACTGTTTCGGCAAAGGCAATCAGCTTTTCTGTTGCTTCGTTGTTGCTGTTGTTCCGGTTAAGGATCACATCTTCACATAAGATCCTTAACTGGGGCTCTATTTCATCATATACCACCAATTGCCCTGCATTTACAATACCCATATCCATCCCTGCTTTGATAGCGTAATAAAGAAATACGCTGTGCATGGCTTCCCTCACAGGCTCATTGCCGCGAAAAGAAAATGAGAGGTTGCTGACACCGCCGCTTATTTTGGTTAACGGCATCAGCTTTTTTATTTCTTTTGTGGCTTCAATAAAATCAACACCGTAGTTATTGTGTTCTTCCAAACCGGTTGCAATGGCAAATATGTTGGGGTCAAAAATGATGTCCTGCGGATCAAAGCCCACCTGTTCGGTCAATATTTTATAAGCCCTGTGGCAGATCTGCACTTTCCTGTCTTTGGTATCTGCCTGACCCACTTCATCAAATGCCATTACAATTACTGCGGCGCCGTACATTTTGCAGGTAATAGCCTGCTCAATGAATTTTTGTTCTCCTTCTTTCATGGAGATGGAATTCACAATGCACTTGCCCTGCACACATTTTAAGCCGGCTTCAATAATTTCAAACTTGGAGGAATCGATCATCACGGGTATTTTGGCAATGTCCGGCTCGCTCTGCAGCAGGTTAAGGAACGTAGTCATGGCCTGCACACCATCCAGCAGCGCATCATCCATGTTCACATCAATTACCTGTGCACCGTTTTCCACCTGCTGCCTTGCAACGCTTAATGCTTCTTCGTACTTATTTTCTTTAATAAGCCTTGCAAATTTTTTACTGCCGGTTACGTTGGTGCGTTCGCCAACATTGATAAAATTCGTTTCCGGGCGGACGATCAGCGGCTCTAACCCGCTGAATCTTGAATATGGTTTAATTGTGCTCATGTTTATTTTTTCAATAAAACAATCAGGGAGTTTCTTTTACAATTTTCAGTAATTGTTTTTCAGGGAAATATATCCTGTACTTGCTTGCAAAAATTTGTTTGTTATCTTTTCCCAGCGTATATTTTATAGTGCTGTCTTTTTTATGACGGCATAATATGATACCGATGGTCTTGTTTTCTTCAGGCGCTTTAATTTCTTCATCATAGTAATTTACATACATCTGCGTTTGCCCCAAATCTTTATGCTGCAATGTGCAGATTTTTAAATCGATCAACACAAAGCACCGCAGCTTGTCAATAATGGCAGTTTCCAAATCATTTTCGCTGTAAGCCTCTTTTTGTGGCAGATCAAGAAATTCCAGTATGTACGGATCTTTTATAACGTCAGAAGGCTTTTCAATCACATGGCCTTTTTTGCTTAGCTCTTTCACTTTCTTTTTGTCACGGCTGAGGGCAAGGCGCTGGTATAAGGCACTGTCGTATTGCCGGAGCAATTCCCGGCTGCTCCATGTTTCATTCGTTGCTTCAATCTCATAAAATTTTCTTTCATTGCCATCTTCAATCCGAAGCAGCAATACGTAATTAGTCCACGACAGCTTAAAAGGAGAAAGCTCCAATTTCCGAGGCACTGCCTCGGATTTTTGCAGGGAACCTAATTTCCGAGGCACTGCCTCGGATTTCTTTAAAGATTTGAATTTCCGAACCACCGGTTTGGATTTTTCGTTTTTTGAAACATGCCTGTTATAATCGTCTTTGTAAACGGTATAAAATTTACGCATGTTTTCAAGGTTATCTACAGAAAAACCTTTGCCTAATGCATCCGTTAATTTGCCTGATAAATTTTTCAAAGTTTCTTTGGCATATCCAGCCCTGCTGCTGCCCTGCTGTTCGTACTCCACAATAAGGCGGCCAATATGAAAATAGGTTTCAACCAATGTAATGTTTGCAACATTGTATAGCTCACGCCTTGATTGCTCAACAAGCGTTTTAATGTTTTTAAACAATTGTATGGTTGTAAGTTTTTTCATTCAGCGGTTTTGAAAATCCGGGACTGCCCGAATTTTTAATTACACCAATGCTGTTTCTATTACCGGTAATTTTCTTGGTTCAATATTCTTTACATGTTCTGCAATATGCTTGATATGGTCCGGCGTGGTGCCGCAGCAGCCGCCTACAATATTTACAAAACCTTCTTTGGCCCATTCTTCCAAATAGTGACCAGTATCTTCCGGCCTTTCATCATATTCGCCCATGGCATTGGGCAGGCCGGCATTAGGATAGGCCGATACATAACAGGAAGCTATCTGTGATAATTCTTCAATGTGCGGCCGCATTTCTTTTGCACCCAATGCACAGTTCAATCCTACGCTTAATGGCTTAGCATGTGCCACCGAAATATAAAAAGCCTCCAGCGTTTGTCCGCTCAATGTACGGCCGCTGGCATCGGTAATGGTGCCGCTGATCATGATGGGTAATTCCGCTTTGCCGGTATCACGAAAATATTTTTTAATGGCGAAGATGGCGGCTTTGGCATTGAGGGTATCAAAGATGGTTTCAATTAATAACAAATCAACGCCGCCATCCACCAGGCCCTGCACCTGTTCGTAATAAGCTTTTACCACCTGGTCCCAGGTTACGGCACGGTAGCCGGGATTGTTTACGTCAGGCGATAAGCTTAATGTTCTGTTCAACGGGCCGATAGCGCCAGCCACAAACCTCGGTTTGGATGGGTCTTTCGCCGTGTATTCATCGGCTGCCTTTCTTGCAATTTGTGCACCTGCCACATTTATTTCGTACACATATTCTTCCAGCTTAAAATCTTCCTGTGCTATTACTGTTCCGGCAAATGTGTTGGTCTCAATAATGTCTGCACCGGCTTCGAGGTATTGCTTGTGGATGCCTTCAATAATTTGCGGCTGGGTAAGGTTTAAAATGTCGCTGTTGTTTTTTACATCCAGCGGCCAGTCTTTGAACCTTTCTCCACGGTAAGTTTCTTCGGTGGGCTTGTGGCGCTGTATCATGGTGCCCATGGCGCCGTCAATTACCAGTATGCGTTTTGCCAATTCTTTCCTGATGTTCATAGTAACCTCCTTTTTTTGCTGAACAGAAATGGTACAGGCTGAAGTGAGTGACACAACGATGCTGAATAGCAGCACTGTGGCTTGTTACATAAAAGATACTGCAACTAAATAAACGTTCAGGAAAACTATGTGAAAGTTTTGTAACGTTTATTAGTTCTGAGTTCCTTCACTAACGTTCAGGATGTAAGGCCGAACAATAAACAAATCCGCCTGTAGCCCTGCAAAAATAAATGAAGTGAACGGGAATGCAAAAAATTAATGCTTGCCGATATTAAACACTCTTGAGAGGTTGAAACCGAAGAGCAGATCGCCTTTTTGCCACTTGCCGGTGGTATTACTGATAAAGTTACGCTCCGTCATACCCGTGGAGTTGGTAATATGCAGCTGGAATACGTGACCGCCGGTTTCAATATCAAAACCTACGGAGAGGGAATTGCTGTAGCCTTCTGCTTTATTGAACTGGTAATAATACTCCACGTTAAAGCTGGTGCGTTTGGTTAACTTCTGGCGGCCGCCAATGCCCAGCGCCCAAATATCACTGGGCTCAGCAGCAAGCGTAACAAGATTGCGGTGGATATATGTGGGCATTAGTTGCAGGGAAGTGCCTTCGGATAGTTTTCTGCCGATGATGAGCTGGTGGCTATAAGAAAGACGGTGGCGGAATGAATATTTTTTAGCAGTATCCGTCCATTTAAGGCTCATCAATGCAATGGTGGGCACATAACTAACGGTGAAGGGCATATTTTTTTTGCCGGTTGACTGCCTTAGTAATTTGAGCTTGAAAAAAGCATCAAAGGTTTTTTGAAAAGTGCTGCGGCCAATGCATGCCATTAAATTATTGGTAATGCCGTAATCAAAACCAAGCCGCATAGTGGCGTTGTCAAGCCCGAAAAATTCATAAGCGCCTTTGTTGAGTGTGCCAAAGCGGTGGTTGATACGCAAATCCAGCACACCTTTACCAAGATTCTCCACCGAGTGGCCATTGACCAATCTTGTGGTTTTGAAAGTGGCGGTTGTATAATTGACGATGTTATTGCCTGTTTCTTTTTCCAGCTCCGACATGATATCGGTAGTGTCCTGTGCCTGCAACCTGCCGGCAGTAGCTATCAGGAAAAAATATAACAGTATTGTTTTTTTGCAGAGCATGCGTTTATATTTTTTGGTCATAAAAGCAATCCACCGTTATTTCTATTGTTTTGGAGATATTGTTTTCCACCAGCTTTGGCACGGCTATTTTATAATCTGCCAGCGCAATATTGAAAACGGACAGGCTGTTTATTTTGCCGGCTTTAATGGTAATGTTTCCTTTGGTGCTTACTTTATTGGTGACGCCGTGAATAGTGAGATCGCCGGTTACTGCTACAGGGTAATTACCGTCAGCAGAAAAATTCACTTTGCTTATATCTGCAATTTTTCCTTTAAAAACTGCCCTTGGATATTTGTCGCTTTCCAGGTAGTTTTCATTAAAATGTTCTTCCATTAATGCTTTGGGAAAGTGAAAACTTTTTATGAGCAATGAAAACTGCAGCTCACCGGTTTGGGGATTCAGCACGCTCATCACCTGGTTATTATCTGCCTGTATGTTCTCGATATTTGTTTTGGAGAAAAAAGAGATGTGGCCGTTTTTGGTATAGTATTTCTGTGCAAACGCAACGCTGCCAATAATCACCAGTATGAATGCTGAAAAAATATTTTTCATTATTGTTGTTTTTAATTGTTGGGGGCGCCGCTTTCGAGCCAGCATTTTATAATGTTTATTTCAGCAGTGGGCAAAGGCCCTGTGGCCGGCATCGATTTTTCAACAACTACTCTTGTGTATATCCTGTCCCTTGCCTCATACACCTGCGTATAACCCAGGAAAGCATGCCCCCCTGAAACAGTAGCAGCATCGTGGCATCCGGCAATGGCACACTGGGTAGTGATAATGGGCAAAACATTGCTGTTGAATTTTGCCTCTGTCGTGCCGCATTCCCCCTGCTGCTGGTTGCCGGGAAACAGCAGCTCTTCTTTATCATAGGTGCATCCATTGATTGCTGCTGCAATACATATTATGATGACTGCCCGAAAAAATATTTTCATAAATAACCTATTCAATAATCATTTTTCAATAACACAGCTTACTAAATAAATGTCCCCCGGTATCCCAAGATCTGCATCTCCCTGGCCTATGCCGTTGCAAATACCTTTGATGGTAATGGGAGCGCTTTCTTTAATTGTTCCTGCGTTTTCTTCCAGAGAGCAATTGATATATGCCCCTTCAGTGCCGGTTTTTATAAGCACAACTGCCTGTCCCTGCTGGTTTTTAGATATGCTGCTTACAATGCCGGAAACCTGCACTACCTGCTGAATATATTTTGCCCTGGCTGCAATTGAATCTTCCGTAAAAGTTTTGTACAACGCCACCGCTTCTGTTTGGATGGCTGTGGCGCCTTCAACATCTTCATGTGGCTTGTTCCATAAGTAATAGCCTGCCACTGCACCTGCTATTGCAAGCACGAGCACAACCGCTGTTATTTTTTTTATTTTACCAGGCATAGCTTTCCTGTACGGTAAATTTTTTACAGTAAAATAAATTGAGTTAACCGGCCGGGATAGGAGGCGCTATTTGCCTGCTGAAATGTAATTTTCAACCGGGATACGGTTGCTGATGCTTTTTGCCAGCGTCATTTCGTCTGCGTACTCCAGCTCGCCGCCAAAAGCAATACCCCGTGCAATAGTGGTGATTGTTACATTTACCCCTTTCAGCTTCTTACTGATATAGTAAACGGTGGTATCACCCTGAACGTTGGCACTAAGGGCAAAAATAATTTCGGAGGTGTTTTCTGTTTTTATTCTTTCAATAAGGGGTTCTATGTTCAGCTGTTCCGGCCCGATGCCATCAAGTGGGGAAATGATACCGCCCAGCACGTGGTACAGGCCGTTAAACTGCTGGGTGCTTTCAATGGCGATTACGTCCCGTATGTTTTCCACCACGCATATAACTTCCTGCTTGCGGGAACGGTTGCTGCAAATATTACAAATGGGCGTATCGGAAATATTATGGCAGCGCCGGCAAAACTGTATGCTTTCCCTCAAGCGGGCAATGGCGCCGGTAAATTGCTTTACGGCGCCTTCATCCTGTTTTATTAAATGCAGCACCAGCCGCAGGGCAGTTTTTTTGCCAATGCCGGGCAGTTTGGCAAATTCATTCACCGCATTTTCTAAGAGAGAAGAGGAAAAAATCATTGGGCAAAGGTAGCCGGGATAATTGATAATGTTAGATATTTCAATCCGTTTTAGTTCATACAGCCGCTTAATTATCAATTAAAAAATTGTCAATTATTCATTACAATTCAACATCCTTCTCATTATCCCAGTTAGCCCGTACAGATAGTTTTTTCGGTATAGCGATTGCTTTTTCAGGTTGGCGTTTTTCTTTATAACTGCCCGGATCCCATTTACCATTATTGTTTTCATCGTTTAAAATACGCAGGTCATATTCCCCGGGTTCAAAAAGAGGGTCATTCCATTTGTTGCTTGTTACCGGCACAGACCTGATTAATTCATCTCCTTTCAAAAACTGTAATACCAAATGTTTGGCAGCATCATATTTTGTAAACCGCAGTACAAGATTACCATAATCTGCGGCGCTTTTTGATTTGAAACGGACAGTATCGGTTTTGGAGAGTGGATTGCCCAATGTGTCTGTTACAGCATCTTTGCCTATTATCAGCGAATAGTCAAAACCTTCGGCCCATTGCGCTGAAAGGGTCATTATTTTTTTTGTACTGTCCAGTGAAATTTTACTGCTGATTGCCTTTTGATAGGTTGTATCCATCAGCACAATTTTTTTCTCATCCGCAATTATAACGGGCCTGCTGAAGGTAAGCGTCATCGGTGTAAGCAGGCTTTGCGGGTTGGCAGGAGTAGCGCCCGGGGTGAATTTTAATTTTTTATCTGCAGTGGTTTTGGTGGTAGTGGCAGCAGGCGTAGCGGCCTTTTCATCTTTTTCTTCCGCATAAGCATACAATGTTACAGGTTTTGTATTGGCAGATACAATGATGTCGCTGTCTGCAAAAGCAAATGTTTCAACAGGAGAATTGTAGGTTTTTCCGCCATCACCATCTCCAAGCGCATACACTTTATAGGTGCCCGCTGCTAAATTGTTGAAAGTAAAATCTCCCTTCCCATCCACGTTGGCAATATAATCTGGCTTGCGGTGTTCCACGGTAGAATCGGGCACATTTTTATACAGCATGGCAACGATGGTGCTGTCTACCTGTCCTGATTCGGCCAGTATCACGTTGCCATGCAATTGCAGGGAATCAATGCTGTTACCTGTAGAAAAAACATAGGTATAATACCGGAATGGGTTACCTTCATTCAGGTCTTTAAGCGAATTGCCGAAGTTGATGGAATAAGTGGTATTATCCAGTAAGGTATCTTTCAATTTAATAGTTACCGTCTTCAGCTTAAAAGTAATATTGGGATTTGTTTTCGGATAAGGCGATACCAGCACATTTTTTTGAATGTCCTGTATGTCTATATATTCATCAAAGGTTAGTTCAATTTTATCTCCTTTAAAGTTTACAGTGCGTTCTGCAGGCATTGCTTTTATCAATACCGGGGGCAGGGTATCTTTTGGTCCACCCGTGGGCGTGCCTATCTGGGCGCAACCTGTAATAGTGGTGCCGGTAAAATAAAATACAGAACAAATGAATACGAAATAAAAAATGTGTTTGATGCTCATCAGTGCAAACTTAGTTGCTTTATTATTGCGGTGCAAAGCCTTTCTCTTAAAGTTAGTTTAATAAAAGCCACAAATGATTTTTAGCCACAGATTGCACAGATACACACAGATTTTTTGTTTTCTTATTCTATACCGGGCAAAGCCGGGGTATTCATGACTTTGCATTTTATCTGTGTCAATTTGTGTAATCTGTGGCTAACCTTTTAATCTGTTTCTTCTTCCTGCAGTTCATGCAATGCCACTGCCAACTGGTTGTCTTTTACAAAATTGCACCAGTGGCAGTCTTCCTTTCCGCAGCCAGTGTAAAAATCACGGGCCTGTATCTTTTGCCATGTGTCTGTCACCTGCTGTTTCACTGTTTCTGTATCTGCAGGTGTAATCACTATTTTTTCCTTGCGGTATTCTTTCTTCTTGTCAGGCTCCACAAAATCAAATTCAGTGCTGATAACTTTCCAGTCTTTTTGCTCATAGTTGTCAATAAGCAATTTGTAAAACACTGCCTGCCGCCAATAGTCGCCACCGTCAGGCTCTTTATCATTGGGGCTTTTTAATTTCGGTTGTGCTTTATCAATATCTCCTGTTTTATAATCCACCACGTTAATTTCTTTGCCGTTAAATTCCAGCTTATCCAGCTTGCCTTTCAGCGGCACGCCGTTCACTACCACGCCACGGATATTTCTTTCCACCGCTACTATCTTATTCCATGTGTTAATGTATTTGTCGTAATAATTCCGCAATACTTCATCACCGTATTCGATCCTTCTTTCAAAAGCTTCTTTGGTAAAATTCTCCCGGTGACGGTGTATATACCAGTTAAAGTCGGCTATCATTTCTTCTTTGGAAGGAAACTGTTCTTTCCCGCTGTCCTGCATTTTTCGGAACAGTTTTTCCAACGCGTAGTGTACGGCGCTACCAAATTCCGTTGCTTCATTTTTGCCGGAAGGAATGCGGATAAGATTTTGATAATAAAAGCCAAGAGGGCATTTTAAATAATTGTTGAGCGCCGTTACATTCATTACAAATTTATCCAGCAGGGCTGTAATAAAATCCTCTTCAGGTTCTTCTATCTCCGGCGCCTGCGCTGTAAAATGCAGCAGCTGGAATTCCATCATTTCTTCATCGCTCACTGTAACTTTTTCTACCGGCAGGTGGTGCTGCTCCTGTATCTCTGCAATAAACATGGACGGCTCCAGTTCTTTGCCATCGTTTTTAAATTTAGCATAGGAGATATACAAATGTTTTTCTGCCCTTGTTAATGCCACATAGAATAGCCTTCTTAATTCTTCCTCATCCGTTGCAGTGGAAAGCGTGGCAAACATGGTGTCCGGCAGCTTATACCCACCGCCCGGTTTTCTTTTCTTTTCCCATGATGAGGCATTGCAGCCGGCAAAGAACACGTATGCAAATTCCAAACCTTTGCTGCCATGCGCCGTTAATAAATTAATGCCTTTTTCGCTGCCTGCCACCTGTACCATGGGCAGGGGAACGCCTTCTTTTTCCATCAGGTCAATGATATCAATAAGCCCTTTCAGGTTTAGCGATGCATTGCGGCTGGTTTCTTCTTTTATAAAATCATAGAGGGCAGTAAGCAGCTGCATCAACGGAATTTTTTGAGGGCTTTGCATGATGTAGCTGAGCGGCCCGCCATTCCGGATAACATTGCCCACCAGCTGCTGCAAGGTAAAATTGGGAACATCGGCGATCAGCTGCTCGATAACAGCGCTTGCTTTTCTTAGCCCTTCATCAAGGCTTTTGTCAAATAAAGTTTTGGGTGGTTCTTTAGACTTATCGCTTAGCAGCTTTCGCAGTGAAACAGGCTCGCCGTTGTATTTTTTTTGGTTCACCTCCACCGTTAGTTTGGCAATTTCAATCGGTGGTATTTTATAAAAATCATAATGCAGTATTTCAAACAGCATTTCATCTCCACCATAAGGAATATCATGCTCTGCATTCAAATAACGGAGCAACTGAATTATCTTTTTTACAAAAGGGTCTTCTAAAATATTAATGCTCCGCTTGCTGTACACCGGTATGCCTTTCAGCCGCAGGTAAGTGGCCAGTTCTTCCCCGTATTTGTTCTCTTTGTAAATAACGGCAATTTTTCCAGGCTGCACATTTTCTTTTAATAAAACATCAATGCGATTGGTAATGGCTGCCATTTCATCTTTCACCGAATTATATTCGGTAATTACCGGCTGGTTGGTAAGTGTGTTGATCTTACTGTTGGAAGCAATTAAATTTTTTGTCAGCTGCAGATCGGGCCGCTTATTGATGAGGCGTTCATTATTTCTTTCTATCAGCGTTTTTGAAATATCCAGTATCGGTTGTGTAGAGCGGTAATTATTTTCCAGCACAATTGCTTTAAGCGTTTTGTGGGTGCCCATAAAGTTTTCCATGTTCTCCACGTTAGCGCCCTGGAAGCGGTAAATGCTCTGGTCATCGTCCCCCACCACAAATACATTGGGCTCATCCCAGTAATTGATTAGCAGCTGCACAATCTTATTTTGCGTACCGCTGGTATCCTGGAATTCATCCACCAGTATGTACTGAAATTTTTCCTGGTAATTAGCCAGTAAATTTTTATTTTCTTCAAAGGCTTTTATCACCCAGTTTATCATGTCGTCAAAATCATAACGGTTTTGGCGGCGCATTAAATTCTGGTAATTTTCAAATTCAGTGATGGCCGCCCGGAGCTTTTCCATCTTCTCTTTTTCTTCGGCTATTTTATCCTGCTTCAGGTCGCCTGCATTGAACTGTTTGTATTTTCTTTTATATACAAATTCATCCCTTGCGGGCAGGCTGCTGATGTATTCATCAATTTTTTGACTGATGAGGCCTTTCGTCCAGCCTTCCCTTTTCATGGCAGAAAAAAGCTGCTTTAAATTATTCACTTCAAAATACACATCGCCCCTGTATCTCTTTAAAGGGTGGTTTTTGGGAAAACTGTCAATGAGTGTTTTGAACAGTTGTATGCTTTCCAGTTCTGAAATGGCATCCAGCGAGGTTTTTTCAAACAGGGAAAGGTTATCCTGTATCACATCATTGCAAAAAGCATGGAAAGTGTAGATGTTTACTTTGTACGCATCGGCGCCGATGAACTGCTGCAGCCTTCTCCGCATCGCAATGGCGCCGGCATCAGTATAAGTGAGGCAGAGAATATTTTCAGGCAGGGCATCGGTTTCCAGCAATATTTTACCAATCCTCGCTGCCAGGATCTGTGTTTTGCCGGTGCCTGGGCCGGCAATCACCATCACGGGGCCTTCGATAGTATCAACGGCAAGGCGCTGCTGCGGGTTGAGCTTTTGGTATTCGTCAGCAAACTTTTTTTGCAGTAATTCCCGGTAATGTTGCATGGGGTTAATTCGGTTTAATAAACAAGAATGCCTGTGAAGTTAACAAGGATTATTTGTTCCTGTGGGCAAAATAGTGGAATAAATGTTCGTAATTCCGGCGTAAAAAACTACTGTTGCAGTAAAAATCATATTATCTTGGACGATAATAGAATCTACTCTTCCAATTTGCTAATTCTTATGACTGACCTTTTGTAAAAAAGGATATTCAACTGAATATCCTTTTTCGTTTTTGAGAAAGCCAAGATGATTTTTTAGCCGCCGCAGATTACACAAATAACCACAGGCATGAATGCCACGAATAAATAACCAGCTTATTTCTGTGTTAATCTGTTGAATCTGTGGCTAACTTTAGCCCGGCATACGGCTTACATATTTTTCCATTTGCTTTATCTGGTCAGCAATCTGTGGTGTAGTGGGTTTTAATGCCTTTGCTTTCCTGAAAAAATCCTTTCCTGCACGGAATTCCCTTTTGTTAAACATAATAGAAGATAATTGCAGGTAGGCTGCCGCTTCATTTTCCTTGTCAGGCAGCCCTGCACGGATGGCAGCACGGATATAGCTTTCTGCCTGTTTAAAATCACTTTTTTGTAATGCCAGCATACCCAGCTGCAGCTTGTTGGCGCCTTCGGCCTGTTTCATCTGGTCGCCGAGGATGCCGCCGCCCATTAACGACTGGCTTTTCTTCAAATGCTTTTCAGCACTTTCAAAGTTCTGGTTGGCCATATCGAGGTTGCCTTTTACTGTATAATATACGGAACGGATGGGCTTTATCAGCAAGCCGGGAAACCAGATAGAATCCAGCACTTTTTTAGCGCCTTCCATATCCCCTTCTTCCATATATCCCTGTATCAGGCGCATGGGGCCGATAAGGAAGTGCCCCAGTATGCAGATAAGGGCAAATAAATACAATACAAACGAAGGCCAGAACCCGGTCTGTATATTGGTGAAAATTGCCAATGCCAGCAATGCAATGCCTATCCAGAGGCGGTACTTGATAAACGTATTCAACCACTTCATGTTCTCAAAATTTTTTGGACGGCAAAGATAGGAGTTGAAAACGGAAAGAGGAAGCAGGCATAATTATGAGTGCTGTTTATTCATAACCCGTAATTCATACCTGTTTATACCCAGTTGTTTTTATGCGCCAGCGAAATTACCTGCGCCTTGGATGTTACATGAAGCTTTGTATAAATATTGGCAATATGCTTGCGTACGGTGAGCACACTCAGCGAAAGCTCAACGGCAATGCGCTTGGAATCCCACCCGTTTATCATGTACTGGAGTATTTGTTTTTCCCTGTCGGTGATCATTTCGGGCAGGGGTGCCAGCTCATCTTCAGCAACAGCCTGCGGCAGGCGGCTCAGGAGGTTTAATGCCTTACGGGCAATGGCCGGGCTCATAGGCGCCCCGCCAAATTCCAGGATATTAATGATGGCATCGTTGATAACGGCAGCAGGCTCATGCTTGAGCAAATACCCCGATGCGCCCACTTTGATGGCCTCAAATATTTTTTCATCATCATCAAAAACAGTAAGCACAATAAAATGCACCTGCGGGTACAGGGCTTTGGCAATTTTAATGGTTTCAATGCCGTTCAGTTCGGGCATTTCAATATCCATAAAAATTACCTGTGGCAATAAATGGTGTGGGAGCCCTTTTAGCTCTTCAAGGCAATCATGCCCGTTATTGGCAGTAAACAGCAGTTGCAGTTCGGGGTAAGATTGTATTTTTTGAAAAAAAGTGTTTTGGTTCACTCTGTTATCTTCTGTAAGTGCTATGCTGATGGCCATAGTGGTTGTTTAAAACTTGATCTTTAAATGGTTTTACCCGGGGTAATGCAGGAGTAAATATCTTCTGTTTTTGCCGGTTAATAAATAATTAATTTGTAGTAGGGTGGAGGATGACCTTGGTGCCATGGGGCTCATTCTTTTGCCAGCTTATGTTCCATCCTGCATCCCTGCTCCGGTTTTTCATATTATACAATCCGTTACCGCCGGTTGTTGGCCCCGGTTTTTCGGGAATACCGCTGCCATTGTCTTCAATGGTTATTTTCCATTCACCATTGCTTTCTATAGTGATGAGAATATTAGAGCAGCCGCTGTGCTTTAATGCATTGATAATGGCTTCCTGTAAAATCTTAAAAAGATGCAGCGCCTGTATCGGTGCCAGCATCCTGTCTGTTTCAATACTCTCTTTTACGTCAATCTGCACCTGCGGGTAGCTTTTGTTCATTTTTTGAATAAAAACTTTCAGCCGGTCACTGATGGAAGTAAGGGCCAGCTGCTCTTTTGACAGCACCCAGATAGTGTCATTTAACTGGGACACTATGGACTGGGAATTATTTTTCAGCTCTTCATATACATTATGCTCACCATTGCTTTTGCCGGAAGTGATATTGTCTACATTGGCTGAAATGGCCGCCGCGTATGCCCCCAGGTTATCATGCAGGTCGGCAGCAATGCGTTTGCGTTCCAGCTCCTGTGCAGCAACAATTGCCTTTTCTGCTATTCTTTTTTCTTCCATCAGCGCCAGCGTCATTTTTTGCTCCTGCTTGCGCCGGTTGTTTTTATAATTGATGTACCACAATATGCTGCCAAACACCAGCAGGGCAATGATACCGTACATCCAGTAGGTGGTGCTCACAATATCCAGCCGCTGCTGCATAATGGTATTTTCTTTTTTCTGCAGCTCATACTTGGCGTTCAGGTCGGCCAGGGCCCTGGATGAATTTTCTGCATATACGGAATCTTTAATGGTTATTATCTCTTCAAGCACCTTGCTGTATTCGCCCATGTTGTTCATTGCCCTGTAATTATCTGCCAGTGCATTATAGAGAAAAAACAGCTTGGTATCGAGGTGGTACTCTTTTGCCAGCGCAATACCTTCATTGCAGGCGGCAATGCCTTTTTCCGGTTCGCCGTAATGGGCATAATAAAAGCTCAGCTGTGCAAGGTCGGATGCGGTATAAAAAGGGTCGCCGATTTGTTTTCTTATGGCCACTGCTTCTTTCAACAGCGGCTCTGCTTTTTGCGGCTGCCCTACATTGATATATAGCCCTGCTTCTATTGCCAGGGAATTAGACAGGTTAACAAGGTTTTCATACTTTCTTGCATAGCTGATACCCTTATTTATATAATAAAAGCCTGAATCCTGCATTCCTAAATTATCATAAGTAGCTGCCAGGTTCGCAAAAGGAATGGCGTATTTTTGAAGAAGCACCGTATCCGCTGTGCTCCTCAATGCTTTTAAATGCCAGTTAACAGCCTCCCTGAACTGTCCCATTTCAAGATAGGCCCAGCCTATCAGGGTTTTGCCTTTTACCTGCAATAATGCATCTTTGTTTTTTTCGCCCAGCTCAATCGTTTTGTACCCCATGCCAATGGCTTCTTTGTATTGGTTTTTCCTTACATAGCACCTTCCTTTCTGATTAAATATATTGGCAAGCAGAATGGGGTTATTGATCTCTTTTTCCAAAATATCCTGGCAGCTATCGGCCACAGCAAGCGCCGAATCAAGCAGCCCTTTATTGGTAAGCGCTGAGCATTTTTGGTAAAGCGCTGCTGCCTGCAGGTCTTTATTATTTAAGCCGGTAGCCAGGCTGTAAGCGTTTTCCGCATATTCCATCAACGTGTCAGGATGGAGGGAATATCCCTGTTCACACAATAAAAGGATGGCATTGAGCTTTGCCTGCGCACTGCCTGCGAGGGCAATATTTTTTTTGAGGTTGTCTATTGTTTTTGTCTGCGCTTTTGCAAAAGAAAAGAAGGCGGCAAGCAAACAAAGCGGTATTATTTTTTTTGCATACTTCATTTTACGGTTCCCGCTACAAGTTTACAGATATTATATTATTTGCGGATACCCTACTACAAATTCAGTATTTACCATTCACAGGTTTATTTCAATATTTACACATTCAATTTCCCCCGCTTTTTATCCACTATCTGACAGGAGAACACAGGTATTATCAATTCCATTTTGGCCAAAATGTGCTTATGAAGTTTATACCGACATTTCTATACTCGTATTGTGTTTATCCTGTCATTCTTGTGCTTGCATCTTTGCAGGTGTCGGCAGCCCCGGCGCCTGCTAACGACAACTGCTCTTCTGCCACTGTAATAAATATTCCCAATGGAGGTTTTGGCCTCGGTACCTTTACTTCCACTGCTGCAGACCTTACCACTGCCACCGTGGAAACGGGCGAAACATTTGCCCCCGCCATTTTTGTGGCAGGGCTCGATAAAAAATCGGTGTGGTTCAGGTTCAGCATTGCTACCATCAGGGCGGTAAGGGTTACGCTTACGCAGCCGGGCACTACTATTACAGCAGGGGATGCCGGCTTTGCTGTGTACCAAACCAGCAACTGCCTGCCTACCAACGCAGACATCAGCACCAAGCTTACACCCATCGTTACGTTTGGCAATACCTACCATCCCTGTGTGCCTACGGGAGAATATTATGTGCAGGTATCTTCTAACCTTAACGCTAACGGCCCCATTAATGTGGTGGTGGAAGTTACTGACCAAACAGGCGCTGCCTATGATCATCCTGACCAGGCATTTGCATTTGATACAGTGCGGTACTATGGCCATAAGGTTGATTTTAATACCGAATGCCAGTCAATAGAAGATGCTACTGAGGTATGCAGCGCTTTTGCCGACCCTTACCAGTACAACAAAAGCGCCTGGGTCACTTTTACCACGCCGCTTTATTTTGATTATATAGTGGTACAGTTATCAGGCACCTGTAATAACACTTCTTATTTTCCTTCTAACAATGGGCAACCCATTAAACGCACATTTGGTTTAACGCTGTACCAGGGAAATGCGGTCAGCACGCCTATTAATTCACTATCAGTGGTACGCGGATGCGACTCTGTGCAGACAGATGGCTACTACGCCGCTTACCAGGTATTTAAATGTACAGACCTGCAACCGGGCACTACCTACAGCCTGCAGATCTTTATTGAAAGGAATTTTGCGGACGATGTTCGTGTAGGCGTGGTCGTTGGCGGCCAGCAGCCCACAAGGGCGCCCAAACCGTTTTTAGCAGGAGTGCCGGCGCCCAATGCGGTGGGTAATTTGCCTTCATCGCCCAATGGTACTTCTACTTACGTGGACGATGTATGGGGCTGCAACAGCAGGCATGATACGCAAAACTGCGGTCCGGCCCTTCCTGATACAGGTATTTTATTTGGCGGGACAAAATACACGCTCAGCAGCTTTTTTACATTCACATTGACCGATGCCGCTGCCATTTATTTTGATTCTTATTCCACGCAATGCGGCCCTTATCCTTTGGTAAGGGTATTTAAGCAGGCGCTTACCAATAGCTGCACCGGGCTCGACACCGCCAATATTGTAGGAACATTTGTCCGCAACACTACCATTGATTGTTTGCAACCGGGCAATTATGTCGTGCAGGTATCCGGGCAGGAAACAACGTACCCTTTTAACTGGTTCACCTGTTATTTTCCTACCAATAACGGGGAGCAATGTGTGAACAGTAACCTGGGCACTGCTTTCCGGCTTAATATGACAGCCTACCTCAGGAAAGCAGCCAATAAATACTCGCTGAGCACAACAGGCGCTTTTGATACTGTGAACCGTGTGGGCAGTGTAATGCAGCCGTTAAGCGATGGCGTAAGCTATCCGGCTACGCCGGATACCATGGGTTGCCAGAATACATTATTGCCTGCAGACACATCCTGTAATCCCACCAACGGCAAAGCCATCTACCGTGAATTTGCTGTGGCAGACAGCGGCACGGTTTCTTTTACTGACCTCGTACAGCCGTGGACAAACTGGCGCTACAGGGTGTACAGCGGCGATGCCAACGCACTTGCTTCTGCCCAAAATGTGTTTGCATTTCCTGATAAGGTTTCGGGACTGATTGCAAAAACAGAATGCTTTGGCGGCGACTGGAGCTGCAGCAACAGGACGGTTTGTGTAATCCCCGGCACTTATACACTCACCACTATGGGTGGCGATGCAGATGTGGGCAGGGCAGATAAGGCAACCATTACATTCAGCAGGACAAGAACAAAACATGCTTCACCGTTTACGGCACAGGACCTCGGCAGCATTATGGATACGCTGGGCGTAAATGGCGGCACCATTAATACCGATGTGGACGTATGGGGCTGCGATGACAATGCTGAGCCGGTAAATGGTTACACGCCCTGCACTATCGGGGGCAAGCCTGCTACCAAAGCCATATACCGCCAGTTTTACCTGAAAGAAGATGCATTGGTAAGAATTGACAACCCTTACTACTGGTGGTGCGCCAACAGGGCTTACGGGTTTAAAACATTGTTCTACGGGAAAGCTACAGATGGTCTCAACGGCCTTACGCCTGTAAACGGGTGGCAATGTTTCCAGGGTGGTGCCGGCAGCACTGGCGGCTGCGACTTACTGCCGGCCGGCTGGTACACGGTAATATCATTTGACCAGGGGCCCAGCTATGACAGCACTTTCAGGAGCCTGAACCTTGAAGGCAGGTATGCAAGTGCCGTAAGCTATTACGATGAGTTTTACATAAAAATTACACCGACCTGTCCCGGCCCTAAATTTAACAGGCCCTATAAAGCCTCGGTAAATGCCGGCCAGCCGTATTTGATACAACTGAACCTTAGCAGGGTAAACAGCACACCTGCTTATCCAAGAACAGATACCACTTACGTGCTGCCGACAGAAAATTTTAACTGTGTGGTTGATACGCCTTTCTCCAGCCATCCGATAAAAGCATGTGAAACTTCATCCAACAGGGTGGCTTATTATGTGTTTAAAACTACACAGCAATGTTTTTTACAAATTAATGCAGGCGGCTATTATGCTGCTTTGTACAACAAAGATGTACGTACCGATTCTTTAAAGTTTGATACGTTAAGGCCAATACAATATTGCAATAACAATGCAGGATATATCCAGTACTGTTTCTTCCAGCCCGGTACTTATACGCTGGTGATTTTTGCAAAAGATAACAATGTTTGCCAGTCGGTAACGCCATCTATTTACATTGATAAAATAGGCTACTCCCGTTTTGACTATGCAGCCGGTGCCTATGATTTTGGCGTGGTGCCGCCGGATTCTGCATGGCACTATGGCAAAGTAGGGGATGTAAACCCGCTGAACAGCGGCAGGGCGCCCAGCAATGATCTTTTCTATTGCACTACCGGTGCATTTGATTCTGACCCTGCAGACCAGTTATGTAATTTACGGATAGACCCGAACGTATATAACAGCGGGCCTAATAAAGCTTTGTATGATTCCGCTTATCCGTCATCCAATAACCCGGTACCGAGAAGGAATTTGTGGTACACATTTGTAGTTGACCAGCCAGGATACGTGACAGTGAGAGTGGAAAGCAAAACGCCCGGCAGGGAATACCAGCAAAAATTTTCGGTGTATAAGAGTAATGTTGACGGCACATTGCCTTTCAGTACGGTGGTGGGCTCCGGGCAGGTTGATTCTACTGTTGCACAGGGATTGACCTATTTGGCAAGCAACCAGGGTACCTGGATATATTGCGCTAACTTAACCAATACAGCACAATTTTACCGTGATCCCTGTACTTCTATTGCCACAAGATATTATGTGGTGGTGGACAATGTAAATGCAGAGCCTTATGAAAATGGCGGCACCCTGCCCAATACACAAACAGAGGTATCTGTATTTATAGATTCAATCAACCTGGTGCTTCCAAAGCATGATCATTATTCTTCAGCAGGGAACATAGGTGATAATTTGGGTGTGGGTGTTTATACAGGAGATATTGATAACTATTCCTGCGCCACCAAAGATGCCACTGATCCTTTTTACTATTATGGAACCGACAGCCGTTGCCAGAAAACATTGTGGTATAAATTTACGCCTTCCATCACGGGCAATGTGAGGTATCGCATTTATGTAAACAATACAAGGAAGCAGGATTACTGGGATGTGCAGTTGTTTAAACAAAGCATTTCCGGCGATTCCACCAGCAACGGGCTGAAGATACAGGGCTATCATGGCGTGTATGGAAGCGATAACACTTATTGGGCAGAAACCTGTGTTTCTCCCGGCGATTATTATTTAATGATAACAGGCTGCGACCAGGTGAATGCATATGTGTATCCTGAAATAGAATTGATAGAAGCGGTAGGGGATTTTTGTAGCCGGGCTGTTCCGGCGGCTATTTCAGGGCCGGGCAATGCTACTGCAACAGTGCTGGTTGACTGCCATACCATCGGTACGGATTACGGCGAATTCGGGCCGGAGCTTACCTGCCCGCAGGGGGCGCATACGGCAGATTACAAAACAAGCTGGTTCCGCATGGATATTGGGGGAACAGATACGCTGGATGTAACAACATTTTTAGTGGAGAACACTAACGCTTCGTCCAGCGATATTAAATACAGGATGATGACAGGGGACTGCGGTGCTATGCAGGAACAAAGCTGTGTGCTGGATGCGCTGACGCAAAACACCTATCAATGCCTGGCGCCCGGCCAGAGCTATTACATACAGGTATTTTCGCCCATTACAAAATTTAACCAGCAGGTAACAGGCACTATTGATTTGAAATTATCTGCCATAGCGCATGCCGATACCTGTGCACCGCTGGCCAACTGTTTGTCCACGGCCAACTTTATACCATTGTTCGATTGCACCACGGATGACTCTGTAAAATTTGTGAACTATTCCACTTATGGCACTTCCATCAGCTACAAATGGTATTTTGGATATAACAACCGCACGTCAACAGAAGTATCGCCTTATTTCTTTTACCCCGCCCTGCCCCGTGACAGTACGTATACCATCAAGCTGGTAGTTGAAAACACTACCTGCGGGAAAAAAGATTCTGTCATTAAAACATTGACCATTCCCGGCAGGCCCTTTATTGATTTTGGCAGCGACAGGTTCCATTGTGATGGCACTATCGATACACTGGTTGCCACTTCCCATCCCGGCGCCACTTATTTATGGAATGATAACAGCGTTGGCGACAGCTTGATTATTACTGCCATCGGCTCTCATGATTATTGGGTGAAAGTGGATTACAATGGCTGCAGCAGCCGCGACACCGTCAAAATTGTTATCAGTAATATCACGGCAAAGCCATTGCAAAATGTTATTCTCTGTTCCGGCCCCGTTTCATTAAATGCAAACCGCGGGCAGGGAGAAACATATAAATGGAATACGGGGGAAACAGCAGCATCCATTTCAGTGAACACACCCGGCATATACTGGGCAGATATCACTTATTTTAATTGCGTTTACAGGGATTCTTTTGCAGTGAATGATATAAGCACTGCCAAACCGCTGGGCAACGATACTACTGCCTGCTTATCTTCTCCCGGTTATATTTTAAAGGCTACCACGGCCGGGGCTTCCTCCTATCAATGGCAGGATGGAAGCAGTGCAGATACATTGCTGGTAACGTCTCCCGGCGAATACAGTGTCACCATCAATTTTGCAAGCTGTACCATTAATGACACTGTTACTATTGGCGGTTATCCTGCGCCGATAGTGAAGATCATTGATACAAGTATTTGCGAAGGCCTGCCATTAGCGCTGCCATGGGGGGCAGTTATAAATGCTCCGGGTGTTTATAATGATACCCTGAGATATGGCACCGGTTGCGACAGTTTGATAAGCAAGGTAACGGTAACGGTTAACCCAAAACCGAACCTGGGCAGCGACACTACTTTATGCCTTGCGCAAAACCCGTTTGTACTCAATGGAACTGCGAACGGTGCGGTGTCCTACGAATGGCAGGATGGCTCAACCGGTTCTTCCTTTAATGTAACACAGCCGGGCTTGTACTGGGTGCAGGCTAATTTCGATAATTGCAGCGCCCGTGATTCCATTGTTATTTCAGGCTCTGCGCCGCCGCTTACTAGTATTATTGACACCAATATTTGTGATGGCTTATCTGTTACATTGCCCTGGGGCCAAATCATAAACGCAGGCGGCAGCTACAGGGATACGCTTGCCTCTGTGCTTGGCTGCGACAGTATTATACAAATTGTAAATGTTACTATACTTACAAAGCCATCATTGGGCAATGATGAGGCAGCAAGCATTTGCAGCGGTGCCGCATACGACCTGACAACGGTGTTCAACACCTCCGGCCTCACACCGGCATGGACGGTTGGCGGTTCGCCTGTTGCAAACCCGGCTGCTGTAAATGCAACAGGTATTTACCAGTTAATTGCTGCCAATACAGGCGGTTGTTCAGATACGGCCACACTAACGCTGACCAATAGCCCAAAACCTGCATTGGGTAACGATGTAAATACAGGTATTTGCCAGGGCACTTCTTATAACTTAAGTACAGCATATAATACAACTGGTCTTACTGCCGGCTGGACAATTGGCGGCACAGCTGTTTCAAATCCTTCAGCGGTTAGTACAGCAGGCGTATATCAATTGATAGTGACCAACAGCTCCGGCTGTTCTGATACAGCATTGCTTACACTGGCTGTTAATGCCAAACCTGCTGTGGGGAACGATACCAGCATCAGCATTTGCCCCGGAAGCATAGTTGACCTTACATCCGTTTATGTGTACACAGGGTTAACTGCTTCGTGGACGCTGAACAATGTTGCCGTTGGCAATCCTGCTTCAGTTACAGCAACCGGCACCTACAGGCTGATTGTATCCAACGTTTCAGGCTGTACCGACACTGCTTTGGTAATTATTAATCATAATTCTAAACCTTCATTGGGAAATGATACGGCAGTGAGTACCTGCACTGGCAGTATTTATAATCTAACGGCATTGTATAATGTTACCGGCTTAACAGCAGGCTGGACATTGAATAATACAACAGTTACCAACCCTGCTTCGGTATTACAGCCAGGCATGTACCGGCTTATAGTGATAAATAATTCCGGTTGTGCCGATACAGCATTAACTACCCTCAGCAACAGCCCGAACCCTTCATTGGGCAATGATACAGCGGTAAGCGTTTGTAATGGTAATACATTCAACCTTACTGCTGTTTATTCTGTCAGTGGGCTTACTGCCAGCTGGACGCTGGGCGGCAATACCGTTAATAATCCTGCTGCCGTATCACAACAGGGCAGTTACCGGTTAATCGCCGGCAACAGCTTTAGTTGCAAAGACACTGCCGTAGTTACCTTAACTGTCAACAGCAAGCCTTCGCTTGGCAGGGACACTGCACTGGCTATTTGTGAAGGAAAAACAACCGATATTGCGTCACTCTATAATACAGGGGGACTTACCGCTGCATGGTCAAAAAATAATCTTCCTGTTACTGCGCCATCCAATATAAATGTTGCAGGAATATACCGTTTGATCGCAACCACCACTCAAGGCTGCAGCGATACGGCATTGGTAACGGTAACGGTTAACCCAAAACCAAATCTCGGCAATGATAAACCTGTAAATATTTGCCCGGGCAATACTGCTAACCTTACCATTCAGTTTGCCACCGGCACCAATGTGAATAGCTGGACGCTGAATAGTAACACAGTGAACAATCCCGGCGCTGTAGCTGCCGGTATTTATCAATTGATCAGCACCAACGCTTCCGGCTGTGCAGATACTGCATTGGTTACTGTAAATACTGTTTCCAACCCAACCGTAGTTACACATAACCAGGGGCCGGTATGTTCGCCGCAAACATTTGACCTTACTGCTGCAGCAATAACAACAGGCTCATCGCCCGGTCTTGTATTTACTTACTGGCAGGATGCACAGGCTGCTGTTGCTTATCCCATTCCTGCCGGGGCAACTGCAGGCATTTATTATATCAAAGGCACTGATGCCAATGGATGTTTTGCTGTTAAGCCGGTATCGCTGGTATATTACCCGTTGCCGGTTGTGAGTGCCGGGAATGATTTTGCTATTTGTGATAAGGACTCGGTCAGCGAGTCCGATTCCATCCAACTTGATACTTATT
>JBEHYP010000044.1:0-27397 GCA_048498115.1 Bacteroidota bacterium
AACAGGCAGGTAAGAATAATTGGCAATACCATCCTGGTTGCCGGTAACGCCATAGCTTAAACGCAATTTAAGGTCAGACAATGTTTTGGAAGAGGATAAAAAACTTTCCTGGTTAATGCGCCAGGTAAACGCCACAGAAGGGAATGTACCCCATCTTGTATCTTTTGAAAACCTTGAAGAGCCGTCTGTGCGCAATGAAGCAGCCAGCACATAACGGTTATTAAAAGTGTATATCAAACGGCCGTAGTAAGATATCATCGTGTTTTGCTGTTCATCATAAGGGAACGGTGGCTTTGAACCCGGCACTGTATCGCCATTGGCCCTTAAGAAAGGAAAACTGTAATTGGTGTATTTATTGTCATAATAACCATAGCCTGCTGTTGCATTGATATTGCTGTTGATGGAAGCAATGGTTTTATTATAATTGAGATAGAACTCCCCTACCTTGTTATTTACTTTATTGGAGTATTTATTTCTCTGCCCCTGGTCAAGATAATTTTGTGCGGCAAAGGCAGGCACATCAATAGTGCCATCACCCTTGGCGACATCATAACCAAGGTTCAGGTTGGCATGCAGCTCAGGTAAGAAATGAAACTTATAATCAAACTGGACATTACCGTAGCTGCGTTTTGATTCGCTTTTGTTCTTATACAAATCAAGCAGGGCAACAGGGTTGCGTGGCGCCAATTTGTTTAATACCACATCATTGGTGCCGGGATCAACGGCATACCATTCGTAATAATTAGCAAAGGGGTTGTTATCGTGCACGGGCTGTGTAGGATCAAAATAGGCGGCAGCGCTGATAGCGTTGGTATTGGCATGGCGTGCATTGCTGATGGCGCCTTTCAGGTTCACGTCAATTTTCAAATGCCTGTCAAATAAATAAGGCGTTAATGAAATGCCTGCCGACACCCTTTTAAGGTTATCCGTTTTTAAAATACCATCCTGGTTAAGGTAACCGGCGCTGATGCGGTAGGGAAGATTTTTCAATGCACCCGATACACTTAAATTGTTATCGGTGGTGATGGCTGATTTATAAATCTCGCTTTGCCAGTCGGTATTGGCATCTCCCATCAGCGCTTTAAAAGGCACTGTGCCTGTAATGCCCGTTCCAAACGAATCCACGTATTTCCTGAAAGCATCAGCGCTCAGCACATCTGCCTTCTTTATCAATTTTGAAACAGACAACTGCGTAGAGAAATTAATGACCGGCTTGCCCGATGTACCTTTTTTGGTAGTAATCATGATCACGCCATTGGAAGCCCTTGAACCATAAATGGCAGTGGAAGCAGCATCTTTCAGCACCGTAAAAGTTTCAATATCGTTTGGGTTTACAAAGCTCAGCGGGTTGGTAGCGCCATATATATTGGTATTGGTGATGGGCACACCGTCAATTACTATCAACGGGTCGTTGCTTGCATTTAAGGAAGCGCCGCCACGGATACGGATGGTGCCGCCCGAGCCGGGAGAGCCATCATTGGACGTAACAGATACGCCGGCTATTTTACCGGCGATCAATTGTTCCGGCGTGGTAATGTTCCCTTTCTGAAAATCTTTTGCGCCAACCGTGGCGATAGAGCCTGTCACTTCTTTTTTGCGTACAGCGCCATAACCAATCACCACTACATCGGTTAATGTTTGTGAGCCGGAAGCGAGCACTACATTAACAGCAGCCTTACTTCCGACCTTTATTTCCTGCGTGGTAAAACCAACGTTGCTTATTACAACAGTTTCCGCGGTGCCGGGAACGGTAAGGGAAAATTTACCGGCCTGGTCGGTAGTGGTGGCAGCAGCGGCACCTTTTACCGAGATGGTAGCTCCCTTCACGGCAGCGCCTTTTTCATCCTGTACTGTACCGGTGATGGTTTTGGTTTGGGCCATAACAGGCTGCATAAATGAAAAAAGCAGGCAGGCCAGTGCCGCCGGAAAAATCTTTCTTTTCTTCATCGGATGTTGTTTTGGTTTTGGTAAAATGAATATTGCGAACAGCCCTTTGTGCAAACAATGGAAGAACGGGAAAATGAAGCCGGTAATCCGCAAGTTATTTTCATACAGCATTGTTGATGTTGGGGCAATCGTTTATGGTACAAAAAAAGAGCATGAAGCAGCCGGGAAAAATTATTAGCCGGGAAATAAAGAAAATAGGCAGGTAAAAAGGGGTATTCAAAAACTCAATTCGTTAATTATCAGCTCACTGAAAAAACATTAATATTATTGCCATATATACAAGTGAGAATATTTTTTAGGTTTTCAGAAAGGGAAATGAATCACAAAGAACACAAAGAAAAGAGTCACAAAATCCGCAAAGAGATTTTTTTTTATGCACTTTGGCTAATAAAAAAACAAGGCTGTTTGCCGAAAAGATTAATGCTTTTAAAAGGCTTAAATGGATTTTATATCCATCACTTTTTTTTCAAATTCGTCCTTTTGGTATTTTGAGCGGTTTCTTATTTTAGTCTTGTAAGCATAAATTGACTTTACAGAATATTCCAATATCTCTGCTATCTTTTCATTTTCTTTAATCCCCAGCCGCAGCAGCGCATATATCCTGAGATCGGTATTCAGCAATTCGCCTTCCTGCAATTTTACCTGGTGCTCTTCATCAAACAGGGTATTGAACTCTTCCACAAAATGGGGGAACAGCTTTAAAAATGCTTTGTCAAAGCTCTTCAGCAGTTCTTCCTTTTCATTGGCTACATTTATCTCATTTACGATATACTTTATTTCGTTGTATTTGGCGTAGTGCAGCTTTTCTTCTATCTGCCTTTTGAACCGTTCTATCTTTTGAAAAAATTCCGCATTGATGGTAAAGAAATAGCCCACGTACTCATCTTTAATCTTATTGGCATCTTCCAGCCTTGCATTTACTTCCAGCAGGTTGCTGTTTACCTGCTGCAGCTGTGTATTTACTGCACTCAATTTTTGGTGGGCCTCCGAAATCGCAGCCTGCGCATGTTTCAGCTTTTTATTTTGCCTGAAAATGGTGATCAGTAAAAAGGCAAACAACAGCAATACTGCCGACACCACGGCGGCGTACCATACCCAGAGCCTGCGCTGGTTTTCTATATAATTCACTTCGCTGCTCTGGATAATGGGCAGGATGGCGCTTAACTGTACCTTTCGCTGCCTGGCCCCGTAAGAAGTGGCGTCATCAATCGCTTTTTTGATATACTCTGAAGCGCTTTTAAAATTGCCCTGCTTAAAAAGCAACTGCGACAGGTTGAGCACAGCAAATGTTTCCTTGGTAGAAGACTTAATATCAGCAATGGCTGCCTTTGCCTGGTAAAGAATAGCGGTATCCATTTCATCTTTCCTGAAATAAATATAGCTCAATGTAGAAGCCGCAAGCGCCATTTGATGCTCTGTTAAGCCCGGCCGCTCCACCAATATTTTAAAATTGGCAAACGCATTATCAAGGTTGCCGGCTTTCATCTGCTTGAGGCCGGTGTAATAAATATATTCAAATGATGGCGGCGGGTATATTGCCAGCGCGGAATCCAGATATTCCCCTGCTTTTTTAAAGTAAACGGGGTAATAATATTTATCGTTGTTGTAATCCGCCACATCGTAATAATAGCGGCCCCTTAATAAATAGTATTCTGCTTTCAGGCTGTCCGGCTGCCCCTGTATGTTAATACCATTAATCACTTCGTTTATTTCGCCGTACATGCCGGCAGACAATAAAACAAAGGCAAGCTTTGTTTTGGCCTGTGCAATTTTAAAAGGGTCATTAATGGCTGAAGCAATGGAGTCTAATTTCTTGGCATATAAAAAAGCCGTATCAAATTTGAATATCTTGTACTCTTCATACAATGCTGAACAAAGGGCGTATTGTTTTGAAAGGCTGCTGCCAGCCGCCTCATTCAGCGCTTTCTGCAGTTCCCGGATATTGCTGAATTTTTGGGCATCATACCTGCCGGCATTGACTATCGTTTTATCCAATTCATCCAGCACAACGCTTTTATCATTTTGTGCAAAAGATGAATGCAGTGAAAACAGGAACACAAGAGCAAGCAGGTAACTATATTTGGTAAAAGGCATTATGGCCGCAAATTTATCCCAACAAATGGGTTTTAAAAAGGCTAAGATATTCTTTTACCGCCAGCCATACGCACTGCAACCCAATACAACGGGTATAGCAACCCGAAAGAAACCCACATAAATCCATATCTGGCAATGTTTGCGCCTTTTTTCCCTCAATTCCCCTATTTTTGCCGACCTTAATTTTAAGTATATAATAATATGGACAAACTGTTTTATGTAGTTCCGGCATTAGGCATTGTGGGCCTTTTGTACACCTTTGTAAAGTTTGCATGGGTATCCAAACAGGATGCAGGCAATGACCGCATGAGAGAAATCAGCAATTATATTGCTGAAGGTGCAATGGCTTTCTTAAAAGCTGAATACAAAATCCTGGCCTATTTCGTAATTATTGCCGCTTTATTACTCGGCATAATGGGCTACAGCAATGAAAACAGTCACTGGAGCATTGCGCTTGCCTTTGTAGTAGGTGCTTTTTTCAGTGCGCTGGCTGGCTTTATCGGTATGCGTGTTGCCACCAAGGCAAACGTTCGTACTGCACATGCAGCCCGTACCAGCTTGAGTAAAGCTCTTTCTGTTTCTTTCACCGGCGGCTCTGTAATGGGGTTAGGCGTGGCAGGCCTGGCAGTGCTTGGCCTGGGAAGTTTGTTCATCATATTGATCAGCATATTTGCTCCCGGCGAAGCATCCAACAGCCATTTTGTGGCAAAGGCCATTGAAGTGCTCACCGGCTTCTCTTTGGGTGCAGAATCCATTGCATTGTTTGCCCGTGTGGGCGGGGGTATCTATACCAAGGCTGCTGACGTAGGCGCTGACCTGGTAGGTAAAGTGGAAGCAGGTATTCCTGAAGATGATCCACGCAACCCTGCCACTATTGCTGATAATGTGGGTGATAATGTAGGCGATGTGGCTGGTATGGGAGCTGACTTATTTGGTTCATACGTAGCTACTGTATTGGCAACAATGGTACTGGGGCATGAAGTAACCGATAATGCAGGCCAATCTTTGGTTGACGGGTATGGTGGGTTCTCCCCTATTTTATTACCGATGCTGATAGCCGGCACCGGTATCATCTTTTCTATCATCGGAACTTTCTTTGTACGCATCAGCGAAAGCGCAGGCCTTAGCACCGCTAAAGTGCAGAGTGCATTAAACATGGGTAACTGGGGTTCTATCATCCTTACTGCCATTGCTTCTTACTTTTTAGTTAATTACATTTTACCTGATACAATGGTGCTCCGTGGATATGAATTCACCAAAGGCGGTGTGTTTGGCGCCATCCTCGTGGGCCTTGCAGTAGGTACATTAATGAGCATCATCACTGAATACTATACTGCTATGGGCAAACGCCCTGTTGCCAGCATCGTTCGCCAGAGCGGTACCGGCCATGCTACTAATATCATTGGCGGCCTGGCGGTAGGTATGGAAAGTACTTTGCTGCCGATTATCGTATTGGCTGCCGGTATTTATGGCTCTTATGCCTGTGCTGGTCTGTACGGTGTGGCCATTGCTGCTGCCGGTATGATGGCTACTACTGCTATGCAATTAGCCATTGATGCGTTTGGCCCTATTGCCGATAACGCAGGCGGCATTGCAGAAATGAGCGAACTGCCAAAAGAAGTTCGTGAAAAAACAGATATACTTGATGCGGTAGGTAACACTACTGCCGCTACCGGTAAAGGTTTCGCCATTGCTTCTGCAGCATTGACAGCGCTGGCTTTGTTTGCTGCGTTTGTTGGTATTGCCGGCATTAAAGGCATTGACATCTATCATGCAGATGTATTGGCCGGTTTATTTATCGGTGGCATGATACCGTTCATATTTTCTTCCCTGGCCATTAAAGCCGTAGGCCAAGCTGCCATGAGCATGGTGGAAGAAGTGCGCCGTCAGTTCCGCACCATTCCCGGCATCATGGAAGGCACAGGCAAACCTGAATATGATAAATGTGTGGCCATCTCTACCGATGCATCTATTAAAAAGATGATGCTGCCGGGCGCTATTGCTTTGCTTACGCCGATCGCTATTGGTTTCATTTTTGGGCCGGAAGTGCTGGGTGGTTTCCTGGCCGGCGCTACTGTAAGCGGTGTATTGATGGGTATGTTCCAGAACAATGCCGGCGGCGCCTGGGACAATGCAAAAAAATCTTTTGAAAAAGGCGTGGAAATAAACGGGGAGACTTATTACAAAAAATCAGAGCCGCATAAAGCTTCTGTAACAGGTGATACTGTGGGCGATCCTTTTAAAGATACTTCCGGCCCCTCAATGAACATTCTTATCAAATTGATGAGCATTGTTTCATTGGTAATTGCACCAACCATTGCTAAAATACATGCAGGCAAAATAAGCACGGCAGGTAAAGCTAAAGTGGAGCAGGTGATCATTGTAAAAAAATAGCTGATAAAATTTTAAAAAAAGCTGCCCGATGGGCAGCTTTTTTATTTATAGAAACCTTTAAAGCCTGTTTGGTTTGTTAACCATTATATATCTACCGGGTAGTTTTTTTCCGCTTAAATTCAAATACATTTGTAGACAGGCCAAAACATGCAAATTGCCCTTTAATGAGAAAAGTTACACTATTCATTTTGTTCAGCTGGTGTTTATTTTTTTCATCCACGATCAAATCTCAAATATGCAGTGGTACCATGAGTGCTGTTTGGAGAGACGACTTTGGAAGTGGCACTCCGCAGCTTTCACCAACGGGAAGCCCTAATATTACAAGTGGCTATATTTATCAAAACCACGGCGTAAACTCCGGCAATTATGCACTGGTAAATAAATTCAATTATTTTCCCTCCTGGCATGTTGTTCCGGAAGATCACACCCCGGAAGATATAAATGGATATTTCCTGGTAATAGATGGTAAAAGTACTGACCCGATTTTTTACCGGACAACAGTCAGTAATGTTTGCCCGTTAACACAATATTCGTTCTCCACTTTTGCAATGAATATTGATTTACCTTCTTTTTCTTCCAATCAAACATTTACTTTTATTATTTCTGACCTGTCGGGAAACCAGTTGGCTACATGGGACTCCCCTCCTATCGCAGTCACCAATACACCTGTATGGGTGCCAATGGGCTTTAGTTTTAATTCAGGCAATAATACGGCCTTAAGATTAGAGGCCAGGTTCAACGCTACCGGTTATGATGATTTTGCTTTTGATGATTTTCAATTCAGTGTCTGCGGGCCTGCGCTCAGCATTACCACACCTGTAATATCCAATACCTGTGCAGACAGCGTTCCTTTGTTTTCACAACTGGGAAGCGGCTATGCCAACCCGGTATATCAATGGCAGAAGAAAAATACAGCAGGAATTTTTGTAAATATTCCCGGGGCAACGGGTATGAATTATACTGACATGCTTCCCGGTGATACAAATATTTATTCTGTTATTGTTGGAGATGGCTCACTCGCCTGTCCTATCACTGAAAACGAAGAGGTAATAATCAGTACTGCCAAAAGATATACGCTTTTAAAAACGATTTGCAATGGTGCAAGCTTTGAAGGGTATAATACAACAGGCAACTTTATCGATACTTTCACTGCATCAAATGGATGCGACAGCATACGTACACTCCGGCTGACGGTTGACAATTGCAGCACTTCATCATGCACCGGTTCGTTTGGCAATCCAGTAGTGAATATTACTTTCGGCAGTGGTGCCACCAATCCCGGCCCCCCATTATCAGCAGCCGTACCCGGCACCAGCACCAATTATAATTTTGCCAGCTATGCCACTGGCACTCCCCCTAATATACCTATTGACGGTGATTATGCATTGCTAAACCAGGTGCCTGCAAACGGTGCCTGGTATACGGGTGCAAAAGATCACACAGGAAACACGAACGGCTACATGGCATTTTTTAATGCTTCGCCAATCCCAAGTGATTTTTACAGGCAAACCGTTTCCAATCTTTGCCCCGGCACCACGTATGAATTTTCTGCATGGGTTGCCAATGTTATTAACCCGGCAGTTTTACCGGGAGCTATTCTGCCTAACATCACTTTTAGAATTCTTGATCCTGCTACTTCAGCAGAACTGGCAACATTTAATACAGGCGATATTCCTAATGAAAACCGTATGGTATGGAAACAATACAGTTTTTTGTTTACATCCGGCAACAGTTCTGTTACATTGGTTTTATCAAACAATAACATTGGCGGCAATGCACAACCCGGCAATGATCTTGCCATTGACGACATTACTTTCAAGCCGTGCGGCCCCCTTACAAAAGCATCTTTTTCTGCAAGCACACAAATTGATTCAACGGGAATAACCGGTTGCAGCAGTATAAATTTATTTGGAAATATTACCGGCAGTTTTAACAATCCCTCTTACCAATGGCAGATTAGCAACGATGACGGTGCCACTTTTACCGACATTCCTAACAGCACTAATTTGAATACTACAGCCTCTAACCTAGCTAATGGTGAATACATCATCCGTTTGCTTTCGGCAGAATCAGGAAATATTACTAGCACTAACTGCAGGTTCATTTCTAATCTTATTAAACTTACTGTAAGCAATTGCAACAGCGCAGCAGGCAATAGTTATGCTATCAATAAATATGCAGCAGTATCAACCATTGTCCCCTGCAACAATACTATAACCGTTGACGACCCTGCAAGTTTTAATATTGGCGATACAGTAGTAATCATGCAAATGAAAGGCGCTGGTATTAATACAACTAATTCCAGCGCCTTTGGCACCATCAGCAACTACAACAATGCAGGCAGTTATGAATTTAACTATGTAAAGGCCAAATCAGGCAACAGCATTGAGTTAAAGAATATTCTTCTTAACCGGTATGATGCCGTTACCGGCAGGGTGCAATTGATAAGGGTGCCTTATTACCAAAATACAGTTATAACGGATACGCTTACCTGCATTCCATGGAATGGCAGCAAAGGCGGGGTGGTAATTTTAAACAGCGCTGCCGGCATTACTTTAAATGCTCCCATTGACGTAAGTAAAAAAGGCTTCAGGGGCGGCGGCATTGGCGCCGGCTTTAGCTGCGGTAATATTAACCAGTGGGCAGCCCCTAATGGAACAGGCGGCACAAAAGGCGAGGGTATAACAGAACATACTGCGGGCTTTGAAGCAGGCGGTGCCCGGCTGGCAAATGGTGGCGGAGGCGCTTATTCCGCCAATACAGGAGGAGGCGGAGGTGCTAATTTTGGTGCCGGCGGCATAGGCGGCTTTCAATCCAATACCTGTGGCGGGCAAACGCAAAGTATAGGAGGCGAAGCGCTTGATTACAGTGACCACAGCAAAGTTTTTATGGGCGGTGGTGGCGGTGGCGGGCAGCAGGATGATGGACAACCTGTAGCAACAGGCGGCAATGGTGGCGGCATAGTAATAGTTATTGCAGCAACCCTTATTGGCAATAACCAGCATATCATTGCCAATGGCGAAAACGTTACAAAATTAGTAAGGGATGAAGGCGGCGCCGGTGGTGGCGCCGGCGGCAGTGTATTATTACAGGTAAATAACTTTTCCGGGAATGTATATATCGAAGTAAATGGCGGCGATGGCAGTTCCAATAACAACCAGATATATCCATCAAGATGCCATGGGCCGGGTGCCGGCGGCGGCGGTGGCTACCTTGGTTTGAAATTTGGCCCTGTTCCCCCCGAAGTAGTCGCTGCAGCCAATGGCGGAAAAGCAGGATTTGTGCTTAATCCTTCAAGCCCCTGTTTCAACACAACAGACGGCGCTGCAGATGGATTGGAAGGAGGAAGCAATTTCAATATCGTCCTGCCGGAAGCAACTGTCCCGTTCGTAAACAACAACAGAGTCGTCGTAAATACAAGAGCAGATACAACGATATGTGAGTCCGCATCCGTAACATTGACCACTACAGGCGCTGATAATTATGCATGGTCGCCGGCAGCAGGCTTATCAGATGCAGCTGCTGCCAGCCCGGTTGCCACACCCGGCAGTACTACAAAATATTTTGTTACCGGAACAAATACTGCCGGTTGCAGTGCTACCGATTCAGTTCTTATCACGGTAAAGCCAAAACCAACAGTAACAACAAGTAATGATACCGCTATCTGCCGCAATACAACGTTGCCATTATTTGCAACAGGCGGCGGTTCCTACTTATGGTCGCCGGCGGCTACATTGAATAATGCAACATCTCCTACTCCTGTTGCATCACCCGGAACTGCTAACCAAACTTACTATGTAACCGTTACAGGCGCCAATGATTGCAGCACTGTTGATTCAGTAAAAATTTCAGTGCGGCCTGTGCCCACATTTAAGATATCACCAGATAAATCTGTCTGCAGCGGTAGTACAACTACGTTAAATGCATCCGGCGGCAACTATTATTTATGGACACCGGCAATCTCCTTAAATAACCCTTCTGTCAGTAATCCTGCGTCTACAGCTACAAGCACTACTGTTTACACCGTTATCATTAAAGATACTACCTGTAATGATTCCACATCGCTTACTGCAAAAGTAACTGTGCTCTCCCTGCCTGACATTACTGTAAGCAAATCAAATGATATTAACTGCGTGATGCGCTCTGCCAATTTGGAAGCAGCAGGGGCATCGCAATATTTGTGGTCGCCGGCAACAGGGCTAAACAACAATACAAGCCCTGCACCCATTGCAAGTCCTAAAGCTACCATTACCTACACTGTGAAAGGCACCGGCGATAATGGCTGCAGCGATACGGCAAGCATAACAGTAACGGCTATGTTTGCCAATCCTGTTCCTTACGACCTGCCAAATGCGTTTACGCCTAACGGTGATGGCATTAATGATTGTTTTGGAATAAAATACATTGGTTGGGAAAAGCAATACCAGTTAACGGTCTATAACCGCTGGGGTGAACTGGTGTTTTTCTCTGACAATGTTGCTGTTTGCTGGAACGGCACTTATAAAGGAAAACCGGCAGCCGCAGACAATTATGTTTATTATATTAAAATAACAACACCCTGCGGCCCGCTGGAAAGAAAAGGCAATGTATTGCTGATACGGTAATTATAATCGCCAGGAAATTGACAAGCTTTTTGCAATTTTAAAGATTGCCAATCCTGTAGATTGGCATGGAACTTATTTTCCAAACTTTTGTTTCAATGCAGCCAGTGCATCGGTCATGGTTGGTTCAGCTTTTGGCCTGTTGCCATGCAATTGCCCGCGTTGTTTATAAGAATGGTTTTTTGCAGGCGGCGCTTCTGTTTGTTTAATGGATAAAGCAATGCGTTTGCGTGGCACATCTACCTCCACTACTTTCACCTTTACTTTTTGGTTCAGCTTTAATGCTTCTCCCGGGTCAGTAATATACCTGTGGGAAATTTCGGACACATGCACCAGGCCATCCTGCTTTACGCCGATATCCACAAAAGCGCCAAACCTTGTAATATTGGTTACAATACCCGGCACTTCCATTCCGGGCTGCACGTCTTCAATGCTGTAAATGGCGGCAAATTCAAAAGCCTGTGCTTCGCTCCTCGGGTCAAGGCCGGGCTTCTTTAATTCGTTTAGTATATCTTTTATTGTCAGTTCACCAATGGTTTCTGTTACATATTTATTAGGGTCAACATTTTTCAGCAATATTTCATTGCCAATGATAGCTTTTATATCAGTGCTCAAATCCTTCACTATATTTTGCACTACGCCATATGCTTCCGGATGAACGGCGCTGTCATCCAGAACATTATCACCTTCTTTGATGCGCAGAAAACCTGCACATTGCTCATACGCTTTATTACCCAGTCTCGGCACATCCAATAGTTGCCTGCGATTACTGAATTTTCCTATTTCATTCCTGTGCTTAATAATATTATCTGCAATGGAAGCACCGATGCCGCTTACATAGCTCAATAAATGTTTACTGGCCGTGTTCAGGTTTACGCCTACATTGTTTACGCAACTCACTACGGTAGCATCTAACTTTTCTTTCAGCCTGAACTGGTTCACATCATGCTGGTACTGCCCCACCCCAATGCTCTTGGGATCTATCTTTACCAATTCAGCCAATGGATCCATCAGCCGCCTGCCGATACTAACAGCCCCACGTACGGTAATATCTTCGTTAGGAAATTCTTCCCTTGCAATTTCAGAAGCGGAGTAAATAGAAGCGCCATCCTCATTCACTAAAAAGACCGGCAGGCCAAGATTTAATTTTTTAATGAACTGTTCTGTTTCCCTGCCAGCTGTGCCATCGCCAATGGCAAATACCTCTATGCCGTATTGCTGCACCAGGTTTTTAATTTTTATTTCTTCTGCCTGTACCCTGCTGGCTTCATGGGGAAAGATCAAATCTGTTTTTTGCAGGCTGCCTTTTTCATCAAGGCATACTACTTTGCAGCCGGTACGGTAGCCGGGGTCAATGGCTAAAATCCTTTTGCTGCCCAATGGGGAGCTCAATAGTAGCTGCCGGAGATTCTCCGCAAACACAGTAATGGCCTCTTCATCCGCTTTTGTTTTTAACGCGGTGCGAAACTCTGTTTCAAGGCTGGGCTGCAGCAGCCTTCGGTAGGCATCTTTTGTTGCCTTGCGCACCTGGTCACTGCAGGTGCTTATTCCTTTTACATACAATTCATCAATTATTTCCAGTGCTCTTTCTTCTTCAGGAGAAATGCCAATGCGTAAATAACCTTCGAGGAAACCGCGGAGTATTGCCAGTATCCTGTGTGAAGGAACTTTTGAGATGGGTTCGGCGAAATCAAAATAATCCTTGTATTTAATGGCTTCAGTTTCCTTATCAGTGATTACTTTGCTTTGCAGTGCAGCTTCCGTTTCAAACTGCCTGCGGAGCTTTGCCCTCACTTGTGCATCTTCGTTCACTATTTCTGCAATAATATCCCTGGCACCCTGCAATACCGCATCGGCATCCGCTACTTTATCATTAATAAATTTTATTGCTTCAGCAATGATGTCAACATCTCTTTGCGCCAGCAATAAATCAGCCAGGGGTTCAAGCCCGTTTTCCTTAGCTGTTTGTGCTTTTGTTTTTCTTTTTGGCTTGTAGGGTAAATAAATATCTTCCAGTGCGGCAATAGTGGTGGCGGCATCCAGTTTTTCCTGTAATGCTTCCGTCATTTTTCCCTGCTCTGTTATTGTTTTTTCAATAAATTCTTTTCGTTCAGAAAACTCTTTCAAAAATTTTGCTTCGTCCTGCACCTGCTGTACCTGCACTTCATCCAGTGCACCCGTTTTATCTTTTCGGTAGCGGGCGATAAAAGGGATGGTAGCGCCTTCCGCCAGCAGGTTTAGTACAGCTTCCACCTGCTGTTGTTTCAGGTGGAATTTTACAGATATGGGTTGTATGAATGATTGCATGTTTCAAAATTTAGGGCTGCGAAAATAACAGGGAGCAGGGAAAGAAAAATTTTTTCTTTTCACCGGTTTACCGCAAAAGGTTAATGCGCTTGGAAGGATATTGTTCCACGAAAGAATAAATGCTGTTGCGTATTGTATCATTATCTGCGTAAGGCTGCAGCAGGTTTTTAATCTCATCTGCCGAAGTAAAATTTTTTGAAGCAGGCAAATAACCCATTCCCCAAAAATGTCCACGTTCTACCAGCAGGTATAATTTTTCATCATCTTTAATACCATCATCCACCACGGCAAATGTGAGCAGTTTTTCTTCCAGCGCTTCCAGTGCTTTCTTTATTTTTCCATTGTATACATGCGGCGGGTCTAAAAATGAAATATCTTTTTCAGTAAAAGCTGTTTTATCAATGAAACATAATTTTTCATGCAGCCCGAACTCTTCTGCCATCTTCCGCAGCATCACCTGGCCTTCATGCAGCAAATTAAAATTATAGAGTGAAGGCAAATGTTTTTTCTTCTTATCAATGGCCAGCCGCATATAGCCACGATTGTCTTCAAACATATACAGGGCATACTTCTGCTGCGGCTGCTTTTGGCTTACATTATATTTTGGCCACAGCTTTTTTATCTCTGTGCTTTCCAGCACAATGGCTTCCAGTTCGGTAGCACACTCTTTGAATTTTATTTTATGAATGGTGCGTAAAAAATTCTGCCGCTTCCTGTCGGGATCATTATGTGTAAAATGGCTGCTTACCCTTTTGCGTATGTTTACCGCTTTGCCCACATATACTACTTTATCTTTTGCATCCAAAAAATAATATACGCCGGGGCAGGCAGGCAATTGCTGTATATCCTGTTTCGTCAATTGCATAGGCAGCCATTGCTCGGCAGAAGACCTTTTCAGCATCTGCTGAATATGTAATATACCGTTGTTGGCAAGGCAATGTTCAAACAATTTTACTGTTGCATTGGCATCACCACCGGCACGGTGCCTGTTTTCAATTGGTAATTTTAACGAACGGCAGAGATTGCCCAAACTGTAAGACGGCAAACCGGGAAAAACTTTCCTGCTCAGCCTTACAGTGCATAATTTTTTTGTGGCCAGCTCAAAGCCGGCATTTTTTAAATGATGCTTTACAAAGGAGTAATCAAAATTTACATTGTGGGCAATAAAAATATTTTCCTTTAATAACTCATGCAATGTTTCAGCTACTTCCGAAAACTGCGGTGCTCCTGCCACTGTATAATTGCTGATGCCGGTGAGGGCAACAATGTAGGGAGGAATATTTTGATTGGGATTGATGAGCGTTTCGAAATGCTTTACCACTTTTTGCCCATCATGTATGTACACCGCTATTTCGGTAATACCATTGGCTGCCGCATACCCGCCGGTGGTTTCTATATCTACAATTGCATACATAGGATGTCAAAAATAGAATTTTTATCCCGGCCACCCAACAGCCCTGAGCGAAGCCGAAGGGTATATTTCGCCACATTAAGCGAAGTCGAAATGTGAGCGAAACCTGAGTACCGGCCGGATATCTTACATTTGCAGTCCCGTGATTTCCCAGAATACCATACAGCAAATCCTCAGCCGCATTGACATTGTGGAGATAGTAGGCTCCTATGTAAAGCTGAAAAAAAGGGGCGCTAACTATCTCGGTCTCTGTCCTTTCCACAACGAAAAAACACCTTCTTTCACCGTATCACCGTCAAAAGAAATTTATAAATGCTTTGGCTGCGGCAAAAGCGGCAACAGCATTGGCTTTTTGATGGACCTGGAAAAGTACAGCTACGTGGAAGCGCTGCGCTGGCTGGCCAACAAGTATAATGTAGAAATTGAAGAAACAGAAGTAAGCCCGGAACAAAAGCTGCAGCAGCAGGCAGCAGACAGCCTGTACATTATCAACAGTTTTGCGCAAAAATTTTTCAGTGATTATTTATTCAATACAGAAGAAGGAAGAGATATTGGCCTCAGCTATTTAAAGCACCGCGGCTTTACTGATGATACTATCAAAAAATTCCAGTTGGGCTTTAACCCGGAAGCAAGGGATACTTTTGCCACTGCCGCGATCAATGCGCAATACAACCAGGAGCTATTGTTGAAAACGGGCCTTGTTACGTTAAGAGACGAAAGGCTGGTGGACAATTACCGTGGCAGGGTAATTTTTCCCGTGCATAATCAAAGCGGGAAAGTGCTGGGCTTTGGCGCCAGGATCTTAAAAACAAACGACAAAGCACCGAAGTATATTAATACGCCGGAGAATGAGATTTATGTAAAGAGCAAAATTTTATACGGCAGCTATTTTGCAAGGCAGGCCATTGACAAAGCAGATGAATGTTTATTGGTGGAAGGTTACACTGATGTGGTTTCGCTGCACCAGGCAGGTATCGAAAACGTGGTGGCCAGCGGCGGCACTTCGCTTACGCCTGATCAATTGCGGCTGGTAAAAAAATACACCGATAACCTAACTATCATTTATGATGGTGACAGCGCCGGCATTAAAGCCGCCCTTCGCGGGATGGACCTGGCTTTTGAAGCAGGGCTGAATGTAAAGCTGGTACTGATACCGGACAACGAAGACCCCGACAGCTATGTAAACAAGGTAGGCGCTGCAGCCTTCAGGGAATTTATTGCAGCCAATAAAAAAGACTTTATTCTTTTTCAATTAAGCGTGTCGTTAAAAGATGCCGGCACCGATTCGGCAAAAAAATCTGCGCTGGTGAACCAGGTGGCAGAAACCATTTCGAAGATCAACAAGGCAGAAGATTTTACCAAACAGCAGGATTATATAAAGCAATGTGCCGAAGTATTAAAGATTGAAGAAAGCGGCCTGCACACGCTGGTAAACAAATTTATCAGGGAAAGGATTAGCAAAGAAGAAAACAAACAAAACAGGGAAGAAAACAATATTCCCAAAGGGGCAGATACAGCCGGGACAGAAGAGGACGATGCGCTGCTGTTGTTTAATAAAGATGAATTGCAGGAAAGGGGCATGGTAAGGGCACTGCTGGAGTTTGGCATTAAGCAATGGGACGAGGAAAAGCGTGTGGCCGATTATATTTTTGCAGAAGCTGCAGCCAATGATTTTGAAGAACTGATTGATAATAAAAATTTACTCCAGGTGCTCAGCGTTTACAAATTGTATTATGAACAGGGGCTGGAACCAACACCTAAAACTTTCTTATATCATGAGGATCAGGGCATAAGCACTGCCGTGGTGAACCTTATGGACGATAAAGATGAGCTAAGCCCCAACTGGAAAGAATTTTTTGAGGGCAAAATTGCCACCCGCGAAGATTTGTATAAAGAAGAAGTATTTTCCTGCATCAATTACCTGAAGCTGAGAAAAATAAAAAGGCTGATGGATGAAAACCAGCGTGACCTTGAAAAGCACCATACACCCGACGAACAATTGCTGCTGCTGCAAATACACCTGGATTTGAAAAAACAGGAAATGGAACTTACCAGGGAACTCGGTACTGTCATATTCAGGTAAATCAGTACCCTGCTGTTTATTGTGTTATTTTTTTGCATATATCCTTTTTTGGCACAAAATTTATTGTACAATAGTAAAAGCCGCCAGACATGAATACCAACAATTTTCAGTATCACGAAAATACCTACCATAAAAGGCATGAAGATTATCAGAAAGCCTATGAAAATTATGAACTGGAATACTGGAGCAACAAATTTGGCGTAACGATAGAAAGGCTTAAACAGGCTATCGCCAAAGTAGGGCTTTCAGCAGATGCTGTAGAACATTATTTAAAAAACATCCCGGCTTAAAACAATTAAGCCACGCAGTTTACTATCAACATATATAAAATGGGCGCCGCCGGCGCCCATTACTTATTATATAAAGCCATTTTGCCTACGGCTTCTTCAACTCAAAAGTTTCTAAAAACTTGGTATTAAAATTACCGTTCCTGAAGTCTTCATTTTCCATCAGTTGCAGGTGAAAGGGAATGGTTGTTTTTACACCCTCTATCACATACTCACTCAGAGCCCTGTGCATGGTATCAATTGCTTCTTCCCTTGTTTGCGCCACAGTGATCAGTTTGCCGATCATGCTGTCGTAATAAGGCGGAATAGTATAGCCGGCATATACATGGCTATCAACCCTCACACCATGGCCGCCCGGAGTATGCAGCACTGTTATCTTTCCCGGGCTTGGCCGGAAATCGTTGAACGGGTCTTCGGCATTAATGCGGCACTCAATGGCGTGCATTTGCGGAAAATAATTGCGGCCGCTCACTTTATGCCCGGCAGCAATCTTAATTTGCTCTTTTATCAGGTCATAGTTAATTACTTCTTCCGTTACACAATGTTCTACCTGGATACGGGTGTTCATTTCCATAAAGTAAAAATTACGGTGCTTATCCACCAAAAATTCAATAGTGCCCACCCCTTCATAATTAATAGATGCCGCGGCTTTAATGGCGGCCTCACCCATTTGGTTTCTCAAATCGTCCGTCATAAAGGGAGAAGGCGATTCTTCCACTAATTTTTGGTGGCGGCGCTGGATGCTGCAATCCCTTTCGCTCAGGTGGCAGATGTTTCCAAACTGGTCGCCCGCTACCTGTATCTCTATATGGCGTGGCTCTTCCACAAATTTTTCCATATAGATGCCATCGTTTTTAAATGCAGCCGCCGCTTCTGTTTTTGCAGTGTCAAGGGCTTTTTCTATTTCATCTTCACTCCATACCACCCTCATGCCTTTTCCGCCGCCGCCGGCTGTAGCTTTCAGTATTACCGGGTACCCTACCCTTCCTGCCTCAACTTTAGCATGTTCCACACTTTCTAATAATCCTTCCACGCCCGGCACCACCGGCACTCCTGCAGTAATCATGGTTTGCTTGGCAGTTATCTTATCCCCCATCGCATTGATCATTTCCGGCGTGGGACCAATAAATTTAATACCGCTTTCAGTACATATCTGTGCAAACTTTGCATTCTCGGCCAGGAAGCCATAGCCCGGGTGAATGGCATCGGCATTGGTAATTTCAGCCGCCGCCATAATGTGCGGAATATTGAGGTAAGAATCCACGCTGGCAGGCTTACCTATGCACACTGCTTCATCAGCAAAACGCACATGCAGGCTGTCCTTATCTGCCGTGGAATATATAGCCACCGTTTTAATACCCATTTCTTTACAGGTGCGTATTACACGTAAAGCAATTTCACCACGGTTGGCAATTAATATTTTCTTAAACATTGTTCTGATTTGGTGATTTGAAGATCTGATGATTTGATAATTTGACAATTGAATACCAAGAGGTTTCCACCATCAAATCATCAAATTGATTCATCATCAAACTAGTTGGGTTCTACAAGGAATAAAGGCTGGTCATATTCCACCGGGCTGGCATCATCCACCAGCACTTTTACAATTTTGCCGCTTACTTCACTTTCAATTTCATTAAACAGCTTCATCGCCTCAATGATACATACTACTTTTCCGGGTGTTACATCATCCCCAACATTTGCAAAAACAGGCTTGCCCGGGCCGCTCTGGCGGTAGAATGTACCTATCATCGGGCTTTTAATGGTTACAAAATTGTCAGCTTTTGGCGAAGGGGCAGTTGCCGGGGCCGGCCCTGCAGGTGCCGGAGCCGCAGCAGGAGGCGCAGCTGCTATTGCCGGTGGTGCAGCCACAGTGGCCGTTACGTGCTGGACAGGCTCTTTCTTTTGTTTAATGGTTATCCTGGTACCGTCTTCTTCAATAGTGATTTCGCCGATGTTGGTTTTATTGATGAGCTTTACCAGCTCCTGGATTTGTTTTATGTCCATGATAGAGGATTGAATGAATGGTATTTTTTGGCAATCGGGCTGCTAAGGTAGGGAATGATTGTTCAAAATACCAAGATTTTTTAAAAATAAAAAAAGTGCAAAAAGGGGATTTTTTGTAAAAAAATCCCCTAAAACACCCCAAAATAGGTAAAAAACAGGGCAAAATGGCCAAAAATAAAAAAGGCCGGTTTTTTAGAACCAACCTTTTAAAATGCAGTATTAAACAGCTTATTCCTTTACCCTTTCCACGTAATCACCTGTTTTGGTATTGATGCGGATAAGTTCTCCTTCATTTACAAATAAAGGAACGTTTACAGTAGCGCCGGTTTCCACGGTGGCCGGTTTCAGCGTCCTGGTAGCAGTATCACCTTTTACGCCGGGTTCGCTGTAAGTAACCAGCAATACTATTTTATCAGGCAGCTCCACCCCCATTGGCTGTTCGGTTTCACCATTGATCAATACCGATACTTCCTGCCCGTCTTTCAAAAACTGGGGGGCATCCACCATGTTTTCAGGAACGGTAATTTGCTCAAAAGTTTCGTTATCCATAAAGCTGTAGCCGGTATCGTCTTTATACAAAAACTGGTAAGGCTTTTTTTCCACCCTCACCGGGAAAATAGTTTCCCCGCTGTTCCAGGTTTGTTCAATGGTACGGTTATTATCCACCCCCTTTAATTTGGCCCAGACCTTAGCGGCTGCACGGGCTGTTTTATTTTGTCCAAATTCAATTACACTGTAAAGGTTGCCATCAATTTTAATGATAAGCCCCGTCCTCATGTCTGCTGTTGTTGCCATCGTTATTTTTTTATTTGTAATTTATAAACAGGCTGCGAAAGTAGTAATAGTAATGAAAAAAAGGAAATTTTCGTTTGAGCTGTTTATTTGCTTTTCAGGAAAAGCATTAACAAGCCCATTTAATCAAAAGCAAGTAGATTTGCTGCAAAATCATACTGTTTGAAAAAGCTAATCTTGATTATATCTGTTCTTAAATGTGCCGTTGCTGCATCTGCACAAACAAATGATAGCAGCATTTTGCAAAAAATACAGGCCCTGCCTTCATTTACTATCACGGCTGTGCCGGACAGCAGCATTTTTTCAAGCGGGACATTACAAAAAAACAAACCTGTGGTGTTAATATTCTTCAATCCTGATTGTGAGCATTGCCAGCACGAAATGAAAGAATTGCTCGCCTACAAAGAAGAATTAAAGGATATTCAAATTGTAATGGCTACTGCATTGCCGTATAAATTAGCGAATGAATTTTACAAAGATTACAATGTTGCTTCAATGCCCAATGTAAAAATGGGACAGGATGTAAACTATGTGCTTGGTATCAGGTACCATCCCACCCGGTATCCTGCTATTTATGTATATGATGCAGCAGGTAAACTGGCCAAAGTATTTGCAGGAAATGCAGAAGTGCCTGCCATTATTAATGCGGTAAAAGAATGAAATAATTAAAAGCTTGAATACGGGTTTTTAAACTCTAAGGCAGAACTTTCTGCAACTGTAAATTGCCAATTGCAGGCTGCCAACTGTAAACTGTTCTCCCTTACCTTTGCCCCCGAAAAAACTATTCTCCACATTATAAAACGATTTCTATCATGAAAGTTACCGTTGTAGGCGCAGGCGCCGTAGGTGCCACTTGCGCTGATAATATTGCCCGTAAAGAACTTTGTTCCGAACTGGTTTTACTGGATATAAAAGAAGGTATTGCAGAAGGCAAAGCGCAGGACATGATGCAAACTGCTACCCTCCTTGGCTTTGATACAAAAATTACCGGGAGCACTAATGATTACAGCAAAACTGCTAACAGCGATGTGGTGGTGATTACCAGCGGCCTGCCACGCAAACCGGGAATGACCCGTGAAGAACTGATCGGTGTAAACGCAGGAATTGTAAAAGGCGTATGTGAAAACATTTTGAAATACTCTCCCAATGCCATCATCATTGTTATCAGTAACCCGATGGACACCATGACCTACCTGGCATTGAAATCAACCGGCCTGCCTAAAAACCGTATTATTGGAATGGGCGGCACGTTAGACAGCAGCCGCTTTAAATACCAGCTAAGCCAGCACCTCGGGTGCAGCCCGTCTGATTTAAACGCAGTGGTGGTAGGCGGCCATGGCGATACTACTATGATACCTTTAATAAGCAAAGCCACCTGGAACAGTGTGCTGGTTACAAAATTTTTAAGCAAAGAACAGCAGGATAAAATTGTGAAGGACACCATGGTAGGCGGCGCCACTTTAACTGCGTTGATCGGCACTTCTGCATGGTATGCACCCGGTGCCGCAGGTGCTGCGCTGGTTGAGAGCATTTTGAGGGATGAAAAGAAACTGTTTACCTGCTGTGTATCACTGGAAGGTGAATACGGACAAAAAGACATCTGCCTTGGCGTACCTGTTACCATTGGCAGGAACGGCTGGGAAAAGATCATTGATTTCGACTTGAACGAAGAAGAAAAAACTGCTTTTGAAAAAAGCGCTGCTGCAGTAAGAAGCATGAACGATGTGCTGGCTACGCTTTAAGTAAAAACAATTAAGCTAATAAAAAAACTCCTGCTTAGCAACTGCAGGAGTTTTTTTGTACTTACTTAAAATTATTCCCTCTCAATCAATACCCCAGCCGCTGATTTTTTATTATCCGGCCCCGTCACTTCCACCCGGTAAGTGCCCGGTGTTGCCGCTGCCTGGGGATAAGAAATGTTTTCAACAGCAGCTTTATTATGGCTTATTTTCCTGCTTAAAATTTCCTGTCCTGAAGGGGCCAGCAAGCGAATAAAATATACCCCGTCCGGCATGTTTCCCATCTGCAAACCTATTATCCCGTTTTTTACAGGATTGGGAAAAACGTACAATTGTTCTTTGCGCTTTATTATTATCACTTTTGCTATATCGCTGTATTCATAAGTGCCATCATCATTTATTCCCTTTATACGGTAATAATAAGTGCCCGGCGCAAGGGATATATCCTGTGCCCCGTAATGGCCGGCAGTATTTTTATCTGACTCTATGTATTCAATTTTTTCAAATTGCACCCCGTCAGCAGAACGTTCCACTTCAAATCCGACCATATTTTTTGCATCCTTCATTGTCCACAGCACATTCACATCTGCGCTGCCCGGTAATACTGTTGCTGTAAGGTTATTAAACCTGATTGCTTTTTTAAAGAAAATATAAAAGCGATCTGTTGACGCAGATCCTTCATTCCCATTTACTTCAAAATCCTGTTGCATGCTGCCCTGCATATTAAGTGCTGTATTTGTTTTCAGGTAATTGTCGTGCAAATACCCAACAAGGCTTTTATTTGAAGTAATATTATCAGCAATAATGTTAAGCCTGTATGTAAATGCCCTTGCCCTTTTGAAGCTGAAGAAGATGGTGTCTCCTTCCTTGAGAAATTGCCTGCGTTCCAGCATCACGGAAGTATTATTGCTGGCAAAGCTGAAGGATTCATTTACATTGCCCATTTTCAATGCATCCAGGCCGTCAATGCCGTTTGAGTATTTATTATCATATTGCGCCAGCACGCCATCTGCCAGCGAAGCCTCTCCATTGGCATCTACAATATAAAGGTTGGCAATAAGCGAAGCTGAAGGCTTTGCCGCCGGCCTGAATAGATTAAGGTTATTGACGTCTGACTTGGCAGCTTCAGTAAAAGAAACCTGCGGTGAGGAAGCATCGGTGGTCTCCACCAAAAATGCCTGTGATGATTGTATTATCTGCGTTTGTGTAGTGCTTCCCCCTGCCGGCACAGTAGTAATGGAAGGTGTTTGCAAGTCCACAATTACATAACCGCCTACACCATTAGTACCATTAAGGTTAGGATCCCATGCCCAGAATTTATTGGCCACATTCGTTTTGGTAAGCAGCCCAAAATCAACCGGCGATGCATAAGGGTTGCCGATCAATGTGTACTTATGGGCACCGGCATCAGGGATGCAGTTAAAAGTATAGGACTGCACCTGTATTTTACCGGTATCCCTCAATGTAGTGGCATTGGGATTTACATAAGGACTAAAGGGGGCAGGATTGCTGCCTGTCCTGTCTCCCCGTACAAACATAAAATAACCAACATTATCGGGATTACCTGCAGCACCTGTAATACCTGAAATCCGGTTAAGCCGTGTATTGGTTATAGCCGTAAAAGTACTGGTGGGCTGGTCAAATGCTTTTAAGGAAGCATTATTCTGAGGGCTTACATCCAGCCCGTTACCGGCAGGGTTAGCACCGGGTCCTGTAATATAAGTGCCGCCTACAGCAGCCGAACTGCCTGCTGCCTGCCATGAATTATAAAATGTTTTGGTAGCATCAACAGTAACCGGGGCTGTTATTAACCGCCATGCCCTTTTACCGGGATAATACCGTTCCACCACGAACCTGCCGGTACCATAAGTTATAGTGGCAGTAGCGGATACCGGTGCCACCCTTGCCGTTTTGGCGACAGTTGAGCGCAGGTTTAAATAACGGGTGCTGAGAAAAAATGTAATACTATTATTTAGCGAAAGAGCGCCTTCCACATCGGTATTGCCAATAAGGGATTTTGTGCCCCCGTTACTCAATGTAAGATTATCATAAGTGCTGCCCGTAGCTGCCCCTGAAGTAAAAGGCTGAACGGACTGGCTACCTATCCCGTTATAGTCAACAGTGCTGCCGGTAAAAGTATAGCTGTTAGTACCGGGAGTAAAATTCCTGTATATACCAACAGTACCGGCATTTGACATAATGCGGTTTCCTGTAGAGGAAGACATAAGATCATAATAATTAATCCCCCTGATGGTTTGCGTGCCTGCTCCCTTAAAGTGCACCACGCCGTTCGTAAGCGTATAGGTGCCATTAAGCTCAGGGAGCACAACGCCTGTTTTGGCCAATTGCAGTTCCCCGTTCGTCATTGTAAGCCCGCCGGGGCCATCAAAAGTATTAGTGCCTGCATCTAAAATACCGGCACTGGTAATAGAGGCCAGTGTATTGATGTTGAGATCGGTACCCAGCCTGATTATGGCGCCGCCGCCCCTGTTAATGGAAAGGTTATCGAGCATCCGCCCGCCGGTGGCAAAATTGAGGGTATCTGTAAAAGCCCCGGAAGTGCCCGCAACCACCATATTTGAAAGGGCCGTCCCCGAAAAAGCGCCACTGCCCCTTATCCTTCCGTTCAGCGTAAGAGTATTGTCATTAATCGTAAGTTTCCCGTTGGCAAGAAATAGTGTATCCTTTACTGTTATGTTTCCATTTCCTGCAGCCATAAAAACGCCCGAAGAGGTGTTGCTGTTGATAAGTTTGTAAAAAGTTTCTCCTTCGGGATTGGTAATGGTTTGGCTGCCAGAACCATTAAAATTAATTTCAGATTCTCCCGCATTAAAGCCGGTGGAAAGGCTGCTGGTCCAGTCTCCGCTGATATTAATCCGCCCGTCAGTGGTTCCCGTTACAGCATCATTCATCAGTAATCCGCTGGCCGGGGTAATATTCAGGTTGCCGGCAATATTCAAAGTATTTTGATAAGCAGAGCCTGTATTTTTAATACTTAACTGCCTGCCGATGATGTTCACCGACTTTGCATTGGCTGTATAGTTAAACTGCGGGGCTTTTGCAGAATTGTTATCAATAGCTGCATTATTGCTGGCTGCCGCACTGATAAGTACATCTGTTGAAGATGATGGCACAGTAAAGTCATCCCAGTTATTGCAATCAAACCAGTCTGTACTGGCCTCCCCTTTCCAGTTGCCGGGAGATACGTTTAACGTAACGGTAAATGTATTGGTGCAGGTACTGGATAAGTCATTCCCGTCTCCAGCCGATCCGGAAGTGGTGCCTTTTGTCCAGTTACTGCCGGAATAAGCAGCAATTGCCTTTATCAGGTTCCTGTGGCTGTTATTATGTGTGGCGCCGGTATTATAATAACCATAAAGCCCGCCGCTCGAAGGAGACCCGCCGGTATTGATAACCACACATTCAATGGATGGGTGTACTCTTGACAGCCTGTTGTTGATTGAGTCGCCGGGCCATGAAAAAGGCTTAAAATTACCATAGGTTTGTATGCCCCCGAATACATTACCCGTAAAAGTGCGGTATATGCTTCCCCCGCCGTCTATAATTTGCCCTGAAAAAATACCCTGCATAAGAAAGATAGCGTCATAATTACCCGATGCCAAATTTACATAAGACCAATTATTGCCGCCGGGAGCTCCATTTCTGCTGTTATTGCCATCTACATTTACAGCGGTAAAGGAATTGAATGCATCAACTCCATTGATAGTAATTGCAGTTACAATCCCGTTGCCGTCAATACTTACACATATTACTGACCCTGTGGCAATGTTGCCGGCGCCGGTATAAGTAAACGTAAGCACAGAAAGATCATTTGCCAGGTTGCCATTTCCGTTATACCACCTGTCCTGCCTCACATTAGCAGGTGCTTTTGCGTCATAAACAACATTGGCGAGGCTGAATGATGTTCCCGGCAGTATCGGTACAAAATTGGCAATTGAAAAAATATCGGGGGCGCCGTTTACATAAGTGTCAAAGCCTACAATCATCAGGTCGCCGGAATTAAGCACTGTGGAAGTGGTAACCGTAAACGGATTGCTTATAGCAGAACTCAGGCCCGGAGCAGCGGCCGTAAGCGTAAAAGGCCCGCCGGCAGCCGTAAAGGATATGCCCGCAAACGATGCCACACCTGCTGATGCTGCAGATGTTTGGGGGCTGCTTAGCATGGTGCCTGTTGAAGTAATGCTAATGGTTGAAATAAAATTCTTGTCAATATTCCCACAGTCATCAGTGGCAGTTACTATTACCGCCGGTGAAAAGTTGCTGTTAATAGAAACGGTAGAACCCGGTTGCTGGCTAAAGATTAATCTTGTTGCCGTTACGGTAATTACGTTGGTTGCATTGGCCGAAGCAGCTGCGCTGAAGGCCGTTTTTTGTGAGCTGACAGAGGAGGAGGCTGTAGTAAAATTGGCATTCGATAAGCTAAAGCCAAAATCATCACCATCGGTATTGCCCCCCCCAATACCACAATTAAGCGACAGCCGCACAGTAAGTGTTACTGAACCGTTATCAGGGACCGTATAGTTGATTCCTGTAAACTGCACCTGGGTGGCAGTAACGGTGCCCGTGGCCACTAATGTTGGGCCATCAAACAAACTGATTGTTTTTATTGCCTCCGACCAGTTGCTCACTGCATTGCCGGCAGCCTGCGCAAATACGATAGAATTCACAATAGTCGGCAGCCCATCTGCATCCGGCGCTGCGCTGCCGCCATCACGAATGGTGAAGGCCCATACCTGCACTCCTGTGCCGGTAGTCAGCGGAGCGTTATCATTCATGGTAGAAGGTATAGCAGCTGCTTCACTGCCGGCCACTGCCACCACATCAGACAATGAATTAAAAAAAACGGACACCGAACCGGAACAGGTAATTGTTTGACTGGATGCATTGGCACCTGAAACCGTTAATATTTCATTATCATAATTACCCGCTGCCAGGCCTGCTTTCAGCCTTACATATACGGTGGTGGAGGCCGGCGAAGTGCCGCTGGCCGTGTAAGCGATAGTACGGCTGGAAAAAAAATTGCTGTTATCCAATGATACTTCATAATCAGCAGGAGCAGTAACAGTAATGTTGCCCGTTGCCGGACTTAAATTGCCGGCACTCACAGTAAAGGTTTGGGAAGCAGAGGGGCCGGAGCCAAATACATAAGAAAATCCACTCAGGGTAGTTTTATTCAAATTAATTGCCGGCGAAGCAAATGAAGCCTGTACACTTACATTGTCTATACCAATGCCCTGGGAATTGGTTCCTGTAGTATTTAAATTCCACCTGAGATAAAATACGCCGTTTTGGGGAATTGTAAGGCCGGTGATAGTAATACCGGATACCGACACCACAAGAGGGGAAGCAAATGTATAAGAGCTTGCACCGGTGGGAAATGAAGAGGCGGCAATATTTCCCGCTGCAACAGCAGTCCACGATGTGCCGTTAAGAGAATAAAAAAAGTCTATTTGGGCTGCACTGGTATTAATACGGTACCGCTCGGCATCATAAGTAATGGTAAGCTGGTTAATTGATGCAGCGTTGTCATTTTTGTAGTAGGCCATCACCTGGTTAGGACTGGCGAAACCACCCGAAGTCATGGCTCCCAATGCCCTGTCAATAGTGCCATTACCCCAATTATAAAATGATCCTGCTGCAGGGCTCCCTGTGGAAGCTTGTTGACCTACATCTACAGTGCCACCAGCCCATGCTGGTGTGGCGATGCGTTGCAC
>JBEHYP010000045.1:0-27347 GCA_048498115.1 Bacteroidota bacterium
GGGATACAAACTGGTCAGAAAACTTTGTATTGGCGCCATGTGTTGTTTGCACGGCTCCCGTGGTACCGGGCAGGCTGGAAGAGCTGGTGTTGCCTGCAACATAAAAATAATTATCATCAGCCGCTACCAGCGCAGCAGCAGCCTGTGCATTGGTGGTTCCTTCATTGCCCGAACCTCCCAGGAATGAAAATACAGTGAAGGCTGTGGGAGCAGGCAACGCAAGCACACCTACCAGCAGTTCGGTACCGGAAATGGTATTATCAACAGCATTTACCATCGAAGGATAATTGCTGCCGGCTTCTGCATGCACAGCAAAGGCAAGCTTGCTTTTATTGGGGGTAAGCGCTATGGCCGTAAATGTTTCATTACCGGAGCCGCCCACATAAGTTCCCCAGGAAGCGGCAGGAGTAGTGCTGGCACTGGTAATGCGCAGGATTACGCCTTCATTTCCGGACAGCACATTATCAGGAGCGTTAGTAGGTATAATGCTGGAAGGCAATGCTGATGAAGCAATGCCTCCCACGTAAAAAACATCATTATCTACCACCGCCACCGACTGGTAAGAATCAATTTTTGACGCCACATTGGCCGCATCAAGCACGCCGCTGTAATGCCGGGTGGTAAGATCAGAAGAAAATATCTGTATGGTATCTTTCTGGTATACCACCAGTATCCTGTTGTCAGGAAAAATACCCATGGCAACAGGGGGATTGGCTGTGATGCCCGTATAGGTCCAGGCGATGATAGCAGTTCCCGTAGAATTTAACTGGTACAAAATGCCCGACTGGGGGGTGCCTTTATCATTGTTCGAATACAAATAAGTATTGGAGTATCCCGGTGACACACCGCTGAGGTAGGATGAACTCATTGCTTCATTTGTGAGGCCGCAGGCATATACTTCATTATTGGGATTGGCAGTAACGCTGTACAAATATTCGTCAAACGTGCTGGTGCCGTTATGCACATAGGTTGACCATATCATCACGGGATCGATCACCAGCGGCTGCTGAAGGTCCATATCGCCGTTTACGGTATAGCCAATTGTTTTTTTATCGTCCAGTATTTTTATACCTGCCTGTATTAATTTTTTACTGCCGGCAATTAATTGATAAGTTTCGGGAATGGCTATACGCAGATCGTCATGCACCATATCTATCAGCAAATTGCCATTTTGTTCTTTCCTGATGGCGTTCTGCCCTTCAAACTTCATTTGTATTTTTTCATAATCGGATGCCTTGCCTACAAGCCAGTCAAATTCAAGCATGCCATTTTCGCCGGAGTACAACCGCAGGTCGATACCGGGATAGACATTGCCGAGTGTAATTTCATTATATATAGCAGGAACAATGGTGCCGTCTCCTGTATTATACGAACCTTTCACAGCAGATCTTGCACCGGGGGTAACGGTCCAGTTTGTCAATGACCCCGGGAAATGGATATCCACTACCTGGTAGCCTGTTTTTTTATTGTTTGCTTCCTGTTTTGTAACCAGCCTCAGCTTATTATTAAAAACACCCATTGAACCAAAACCGGTATGAAAACCGTACAATATTTTGTTGTCAGGGAACTGGCCTTCATTTTTTTCAAACCAGATGGCATTGGTACTTTCTTTCAGTGTGTGGGAAATGGTTTGCGTTTGTTCAACCAGCGGTGCCGAAAGCTGGGCACTGGCAACGAGACTGCTCAACAAGCAAACTGCCGGCACCGAAAGGCGGGCGAATTGCTGTAAATATGTAATGCCAGAGTAGATTTTTAGTCTCATAGCCACGGATTTTGGAATAGGGATATGCAAACCCGGATTTCTGCTAAAAACAGGTTTACTATAGTATGAACGAAAAAAAAGTCCCTTTATTGCATGGCAAAACCCATTATTTTATCAGGTGGTAAAAATCCTGGAATATGTTGTATTCGATTTGTTTTCAATATTTTAAAAAAAGCAAAATTGTTAGCCGAAAAATAAGTACGGCCGGTTTTTTCTTTACCCTAAAAGGCTTTACCTTGTTTTAAAATAACGATTGAAATGCTTTGTATTAACCGCAGGAAATTTCTTCAAGCATCTTCGACATTGTTTATGTCTGCAATAATAAGCCCGTCTTTTACAGTGGCAGGCAGGCGCCCGCTGCTGTCATTTTCAACATTAGGCTGTCCCGACTGGCCGTTCAGGCAAATAGTTGACTTTGCCGTGCAGCATGGGTACAATGGTATCGAATTGCGTGGCATTTTGCGCCAACTTGACCTTACCCAATGCGATGAATTTACTACTCCCCAAAACAGGAAAAACACATTGGCATTGATGAAGGATAACGGCCTTCGTTTTGTTGATCTTGGCTCATCCTGCACACTGCATTTTGCAGAAGGGCAGGAGAGAAGGAAGAATATTGACGAAGGCAAGAAGTTCATTGACCTGGCCAGTGATATTGACTGTAAATATGTAAGGGTATTTCCCAATCTTTTTCCGAAAGAACAGACAAAAGCAGCAACGCTTGACCTTATTACAAAAGGGCTGCTGGAGCTGGGGGAATATGCAAACGGCAGCAGCGTAACCGTATTGCTTGAAACACATGGCGACCTGGTGAGAATTGATGATATAGAAACGGTGGTGAAAGCCGCACAACACCGGCATACGGGGCTGGTATGGGATATCACCAATATGTGGTCAATGACCAAAGAAGACCCTTACCAGGCTTATCAAAGGTTGAAAGAATACATCCGCCACACCCATATTAAAGACGGGAAAGTAGCTGATGGCAAAATACAATACACTTTGCTGGGGCAGGGCGATGTGCCCATTAAAGAAGCCATCAGAACACTGGCTGAAAATGGCTATAAAGAATACTATAGTTTTGAATGGGAAAAATTATGGCATCCTGAAATTGCAGCGCCGGAAATTGCCATTGCTGATTATGTAAAAGTGATGAACGAAGTGCTGAAATAAATAAAAAGAATTGATCTTTTAAACGATTGGATATGCCCGGAGATTCTCCCTACATCAATAACAAAGCAAGAGCATTACAAACCTATGATGCCATCATTGCCGGCTCCGGTATCAGCGGCGGCTGGGCTGCCAAAGAGCTTTGCGAAAAAGGCCTGAAAGTGCTGATGCTGGAACGGGGCGGCAATGTAGAGCATCCCAATTACGCCACCGCATTAAAAAATGTTTGGGACTTTCCCCATCGTTTAAGGATCGCACCTGAAGACAGGGAAGAACATTTTGTGCAAAGCCGCCACTGGTCGTTCAGGGAAGACAATAAGCATTACTATATCAACGATAAAGAAAACCCTTATGAAGAAACCAAAAGGTTTGACTGGATAAGAGGTGATATCGTTGGCGGGCGTTCTTTATTATGGTCAAGGGCTTGCTACCGCTGGAGCGACCTGGATTTTGAGGCCAACGCAAAAGAAGGAATTGGCACAGACTGGCCTATCCGCTATAAAGATATTGCGTCCTGGTACGATTACGTGGAATCTTTTATCGGGGTAAGCGGTAACAAAGATGGCATCAGCCATTTGCCTGATGGCCATTTTATGCCGCCTTTTGAAATGAATGCCGTTGAAAAATTTTTCAAGCAAAAAATCGAAACTGTTTACAACAACAGGAAAGTTATAATGGGCAGGACTGCTAACCTTACCCAACCGGTAAAGGGCAGGGGGCAGTGCCAGGCAAGGGATCTTTGCCACCGGGGATGCCCGTTTGGCGCTTATTTCAGCACCAATGCCAGCACGATGCCGGCAGCATTTGCCACCGGTAATTTAACAGTGAGGCCGCATTCACTGGTTAATAAAGTTTTGTACGATGGGCAAAAACAAAAAGCAACAGGTGTGGAGGTGATCGATACGGAAACCAATACCTTAATGGAGTTTTATGCTAAAATTATTTTTTTAAACGCATCAACAGTAGGCACGGCTTTTATCCTGTTGAATTCCGCTTCATCCCGTTTTCCCGATGGGCTTGGCAATGGCAGCGGCCAGGTGGGAAGAAACCTGATGGATCACCACAAAGGCCTTTATGCATCTGCTGATGTGGATGGCTTTGAAGATATGTACCATTATGGAAGAAGACCTGTGAGCATTTATATCCCCCGCTTTAAAAATGTACTGGAAAAAGACGCTGCGTTTTTGCGTGGCTATCATTTGGGAGGCGGGGCCTACAGGCCAAGAAATCAAAATGTGGAAGGGATAGGGGAAGGGTTGAAAGAAGGAATGAGTGTACCCGGCGGCTGGCGCTTCAGCCTGTATGCTTTTGGTGAATGCCTGCCTTACCAGGATAACCGCATCCGCCTGAACCATGATAAAAAAGACAAATGGGGAAGGCCGCTGATCAATGTAGATTGCGAATTTAAAGAAAATGAAAAAACAATGAACCGGGATATAAGCACTGCTGCGCAGGAATTGATGGACGCTGCAGGATTTAAAAATATCCAGGTGCAAAATACTATTTCATTTCCCGGCAATGCCAATCATGAAATGGGCACAGCAAGGATGGGCCGTGATCCAAGAACTTCCGTGCTCAACAGTTTTAACCAGATGCATGAAGTGCCGAATGTTTTTATTACAGATGGCTCCTGCATGGCGTCAAGCTCCTGCGTGAACCCTTCACTGACCTATATGGCGCTTACTGCAAGGGCCTGCGATCATGCGGTGAACGAGATGAAGAAATTAAGCTTGTAACAAACGGCGGTGTCATTATTTCGTTTTCCACCTGCCGCTTTTTAAAAAAGCAAACGACAGTAAAAAAACAACGGTCCAGTACACAAATTCATTGCTCCATGCCCATGCCAGCGAAATATAATTTGCTTTTACAAAATACCATGTGTAAATAAGGTAAACAATAATGGCAATGATCTCAATGCCAAGGTTCACTTTTGTTTTACCCGTTCCCGTCACACCATTGAGCCATATCACAGCAATGCTCATCAGCAGCATGGCAGAAGATACTACTCTTAATACCGGAATACCTTCTTCAACAAATGTTTCGCCCTGCCCGAAAAGCCCCAGGAATTCGCCGGGAAAAATATTGATGAGCACTACCATGAAGCTGCACAATAAAAAGCTCCACAGCATTATTTTTTTAATGGCTGCAAGCACATTGTCTTCCCTGCGCTGGCCCATCAGGTTGCTTACCATGGTGTTGCTGGTGCCGGCAAATGCCCATACAAATACACCCGTAAGCCCAAACATATTCCGCATGGTATTGCTGATGGCCTTTGCATTTTCATTGTGCTTTGATTCTATTAAAATAAAAAATGCCAGCCAGGTGGTTACGCTTATGATGTACTGCATCACCAATGGTGCAGCCATGGTAATGATCTGTTTGCTCTTTTCTTTATCATACGAAAAATCATGCAGCAGGTGATATTGTTTTTTAAGGCCGGTACTGGTCAGCACTGCCAGCACTGTAAAAAAGCCCGCCGCTTCTGCAATGATCGACGCCACAGCAGCGCCGTCAAAACCCATTTTTGGGAAACCCCAGTGGCCGAATATCAGCAGGTAATCAAACAGGATGTTTACAGATGCTTCCACTACAAAGCCAACAATGAGCAGCCTGCTGTTGAGCGAAGCCACCAAAAAAGCATTTATCATTTGAAACAGGTATAGGAACGGCAGACCGAAAATGCGTATCCTTAAAAAGCCCATTTCCTGCGGGTAGGCAGCAGGGTCGGCCACCTGTTGAAATAAAAAAGGCGCTACCAGCCAGGTAAATAGTATGCCTGCTGCTGCCAGTTGCAGGCTGATACGCATACCCTGCGCCAGCACCACTTTAAATGCAGCCGTGTCATTACTGCCGGCATACCTGGAAAAAACGGCCTGCATGCTGTTGTTAAGCCCGTTGCCTGCCACGGCAAATATCAGGTAGAACACACCCGTGATGCCTGCATTGCCCAGCGATTTAATATCATCATGCCCCAGGAATATGGAGTTGGTAAGCAGGTTCAGCTGTGGTATCAGTATGGCAATGGTAATAGGCATGGCAATGGAAAACACCTGCCTATTGGTTACCTGCACTTTTAAGTCTTTTATTGCTGCTCCACTTTCCATAAGTTTGCAAAAATATCTTTTTTCATTTGCCTAAACGTATCTATTGAGCGCAACTTTTAAAATAGGGTCTGCAGACACTGCCGGCGATAACGCATCATTGCTGATAGAAATAAGCCAGCATGGTGTGGCCTACGTGGTAATCAATGACAATAAGGAATGCATTGCTTTGCAAAGCCAGTATTTTTCGGCAGATTATAATTTTGATAAAACGGCCAATGCGCTGAAGCACCTGGCATCGCAGGAAAATATTTTGCACCAGCCGTTCAAGAGCACCGTTATCGTGTATGCGTACCCGGAAGCCCTGCTGGCACCGGCTGATTTTTTGCCCGAGCAGCATAAAAAAGACATGCTGGAGCTGGTGCACGGCGATATTACCGATGCTTTTACCAGGACGGATTTTTTATACCGCCACCATATACACAATGTGTATACCGTGCCCAGGCAGATCGATGCCGTGGTTTCTTACTTATTCAATTCGCCGGTGAGCACCCATTTGTATTCGCTGCTGCCCGATATGTTCAGGAAGCAGGGCAATTACCTGTACTGCATCTTCAACACATCAGGCTTTACGGCCATGCTGTTAAAAGAAGGGAAGCTGCAGGCGGTGCAAACTTATAAATTCAAAACACCGGAAGATGTGGCGTATTACCTGCTGCAGCTTTGCGAAGCCTTTGAAGTGGATGTGAACAGTGTAATTGTTTACCTGAACGGCATGATAGAAAGCAGCTCTAACTTATACGCAGGGCTGTACAAATATTTTTTGAACCTTGAGTTTGCAGCGCTGCCCGCCGGGTTCAGTTACCCGGAGGAGATCAGCAATTATCCTCCCCATTATTTCAGTTATTTATTTGCAGTAGCCTCATGCGTATTATAAGCGGACTATATGGCGGCAGAAAAATTGCCCCGCCTGCAAGCATGCCTCATACCAGGCCCACTACGGATATTGCGAAAGAAGGCCTGTTCAATGTGCTGCAGAATAATCTGGCATTTGACAATTTAAAAACGCTGGACTTGTTTGGCGGCACGGGCTGCATCAGCTACGAGCTGGCCAGCAGGGGAGTGGGCGACCTTACAATTGTAGAGAAGGATACGGCTATGTATGAATTCATTAAGCAAACGGCCAAAGCGCTGGGCATACCCGGCTTTAAGCTGGTAAAGTCAGACGTGTTTAAATTTATTGAAAGCACCGGCGAAAAGTTTGATTTCATTTTTGCCGGGCCGCCGTATGCATTAGGCAATATTGACGACCTGCCGAAGCTGGTATTTGAAAAAGAATTGCTGACCCCCAAAGGCTGGTTTGTGCTGGAGCATACGCCACGAAACGATTACAAAAAATTTGAGCATTACCGTACGGAGAGAAATTACGGCACTACAATATTCTCTATCTTTATTAACTAATGTTTGCCACGAAGCTTTCTTTTTATCTGTGTTTATCTGTGAAATCTGTGGCTTAACTTATCAATCTAAATCAGTGTTACTAAAAAGTTTTCGTTACCTGTTGCTGCCGTTGTCGTTTGTGTATGGAGGTATTTTATGGCTGCGAAACAAAATGTTCGATAAGAATATCCTTAAATCAACGCCGTTCAATTTCCCATTGATATGCGTGGGCAACCTGGCCGTGGGCGGCACGGGTAAAACACCTATGGTGGAATATTTAATACGTTTATTGGAAAGTGATTTTAAACCGGCCACGCTCAGCCGGGGCTACAAGCGCAAAACAAAAGGCTTTGGCATTGCCAATGAAAATACCACGGCGCTGGAAATTGGCGATGAACCCATGCAGTTCCATAAAAAATTCCCCGGCATAGCCGTGGCGGTGGGGGAAGAGCGGCTGGTGGCTATCCCGCAATTGCTGCAGGACAGGCCGGATACCGGCGTCATCATCCTGGACGATGCTTTCCAGCACAGGGCCGTAAAGGCCGGGCTGAATATTTTGCTTACCGAATACAAAAACCTTTATACAAGGGATCTGCCATTGCCGTCCGGGGATTTACGAGATATACAGCCAAGCGCCAAACGAGCCGACATCATTATTGTAACCAAATGCAAACCCGGCCTTACGGGAGAAGAAAGAGATGCCATTGTAAAAGAATTAAAGCCGGCAGCGCACCAAACCGTGTATTTTACGTGCATTGAGTACGGCACAGCTTATCATTTATTTACCGGCCGCACTGTACGTTTTTCTGCCAATGCAGACGTGTTACTGGTTTGCGGCATTGCCAACCCTGCGCCGCTGAAAGAATGGCTTACTGCCAACACCCATTCTTACGACATGCTGCGCTACAATGACCATCATATATTTGATACCGATGACCTGCGGGAAATAAAAAAGCATTTTGAAAAAATAAAATCACCCGAAAAGCTTATACTGACCACTGAAAAAGACAGTGTGCGGATGCAGAAATTTGAATCAGAGTTAATGGATTTCCCCATTTATGTGCTGCCCATTGTGCACCGCTTTTTGTTTGATGAAGAAGAAAAATTCAACAGGCAGGTGGTGGATTTTGTGAGGTCATATAAAAGCCGGTAATGCCGGTGAACCAACGAATATTTTTTAGCCACAGATTACACAGATAAGCACAGAAAATTGTGTGCATTTGTATATTGAGTGCAGCCGAAATATTCATGAGGCTATACGCAAAATATGTGTTTTAATCTGTGGCCATCTGTGAAATCTGTGGCCTGTACTTGCATTTCCCCCAAATAAGTATTAAATTAGTAAGGCCTATTCATTTCAATAACGATTAAACTTTGCTGCTATGACAACCTTACAACGCCTGGAGCATTGGGGCGATACGCATCATCCCAAATGGCTCGATATCATCCGCATTGTGCTGGGCATTTTCCTTTGCTATAAGGGATATGAATTTTTGCAGAACTCCAGCATCATTACCGGGGTGCTTTCCACCAAAACCTCGTTTGGCAACTTTACCATTATCACGCTGAGCCATTTTGTGGTGTTTGCCCATATTGTTGGCGGCATCCTGCTTATTTTGGGCGTGCTTACCCGGTTTGCCTGCCTCATCCAAATACCGATCTTGCTGGGCGCTATCATTTTTGTAAACCTGGCCAGCGATGTGCTGAAGCCATACAATGAATTGTTTCTTTCCGTCATTGTGCTGCTGCTGCTGGTTTATTTTTTAATTGCAGGGAATGGGCCGTGGGCGTTGAAGGTGAGGGAGAGTGAAAACAAGCACTCTAAAGGATGATAGACTCGGAAAATGAAGTTGACTATAACGAACTCTCGTTATTTACAACTCCACTAGGGAGAGTTGTGCAACAGGAACATTGCGAAGCACTTCTTGGGAAAAGAGATTCGAAAACTGAACGTGCTTTATACGTTGCCAACATTAACGAAAGTTTGACCTCTATTGCTCAAAGCTTTTGGGACATAGACTTAACAATAAAATTAATCCAATTCGCCGACCCTAAAATCAAGTCATTTAAGATGACCCGGGTAGATAGAGGTGAGTACTTGAAGTATCATTTTGAAAATTACTTTTTTCGTTTACCCAAGCTTAAAGACCAAGTATTGAATCTGCTAAACGTGGTGTATCAATTAGGTTATCATCAGTCTAACAGTTTGGAGAAGAAAATACGTAAAACGAAAAGAATTGAGGAAAAGAAACTGTTGCTCTTTCTGGATTATTTTGATAATGCCTTTTCTAAAATAAAACCTTTGAGAGATACAATAGCACATAGAGGTGATTTAACAGATAAAAATATTGCTATGCTGACTTCATATTCTTTAGTAGCATATAATAACGAAGTTTATAATAGTATAGTAAACGGACAAATTGCATACACTTATGTCTTTAGAAAAAATCAAGGTATATTAAAACAAGCTGTTATTATGCTTTTACTTGTTTTAAATGATGAGTTTATTGAAACATTGAACTCTTTCAAATTGAAATGACCTCAATTGACAGTATTAAAAAGCTTAAAATAAAAAAGGGGTTTCTCCGTTGTTACTACTTTTTGCTTATGAGTTGTTCCAACTTCTCAATCATTTCTTTCTGCTGTTGTATCATTCGTTCATATAGTTCCACCATTTTGTCAATAGGATTGAATGTTGGTTGGTAGCTGAATAAAGAATTTCCTGTAGCACTGTCATTATTATTAACAGTGTTTGAAATGATGTTAATAGCTTGCTCCTCATCAAAATTCTGTATCGCCTCCACCGGTATTTTCAATGCAGCAGATATTTGTTGTAGCAGGGGAGCATCAATCGTTTCTTTCTGCTCCAGCAGCGATATTTTCTGTTGATTCCAGTCATTGCCAAGGTCAGCAGCCAATGCATCCTGCTTAATGCCGAGCATTTCACGAAAGCGTTTTACGTTGCGTCCTTCGTGTACTTTGTGGGTAGGTGTTCCTGTATTTGTCATAAGAGCAAATGTAAATTTTTTCAATCACGTAAATTACAAATTACTTTAATAAAATACCAATAATTTATATGTGTTGCCACGTAAAATACAGGCATACCATGTTGGATACGGGCTGCGCTGAATCTTGCTTTGCAGCATAAGAAAAAAACTATGGCAACACAGGAACAGCCGGCTGCAGCGGCCAAAATAAGAAAGATGACCATTTGCAATAAAGGCTTTGCACGGGAAAGTGGTCAATATATATTTTTTCCCATCATCAGCCTTAGCGGCAAATGGCTGAAAAAGCATGGCTTTAAAAGCGGCCAGGTAATTGACATCACGTGCGAAGATGGCAAATTGGTTATTACCATTGCTAAAGAGCAAAGGTTTGGGAACATTTGAAATACTGCGTTTACCTTCCATTCAGCTTATTATTTTTTCCTATAATTAATATTATGTTAAATAAAATATTGTAGAAAAACAGTTGGTATCACCCAACTGCTTTTCTTGTTTATCGCAATATCTTAAAATGCATACACCACAGCCAGTATTGCCGAAATAGAATTTTTGCTCACTTCCCCATCGCTGTTCTTGCTGAAGATCTCGTAATTGGAATTGTCCAGTCTTAGTTCAGGTATCAGTGTAAAGCCGCCTACTTTGTAATTGCCGGACAGCGTGGCGGCAAATACATTCGCCCCGATTTTTACAGCATCTTTTTTATCGCTGAAATATTCGCCGCGGAATGTAAGGCCAAAGCTGCTGCTGGTGGCAAGGTTGGCATAGATGGCAGATCCCCACCATGATTTTGATTTGTTCAGTGTTTCATCTTTTACCAACTGTATAGTGCCGTCATATCCCAGGCTGAATTTATCGTTTACCGTGTAGGAAGCCGTTAAGCCTACCTGGTTAAGCGATGAAGCGGTGGGCATTTGATTTTTAGCGCCAAAATATCCCACATAGTTAAGGTAGGCAGCAAATTTACCTGCCGACTTGCTCAATTGAAATAAAATGGTTTTAGGTGCGTTCCCGTTTGCCGGTGCTGTTACGTCAATCGGGTTGGCAAGGCCCACCATCAGGCCCGTACCCCCTCCCAGCGCAAAATCAGCCTTGATGCCGGTGTGGGAGAACGGCCCGTTGGTAAACATGTAAGACATGCTGTAGTTTTTGTTCAATTGCGGGTCCAGCAGCTCGTAACCTACGTGTGTGCCAAATTTGCCGAAGGTGAATTTTACTTTATCTGTAAGGGAATAGTATATATAAGCCTGTTTAATTGCCTGCAGGGTGCCTTCATCGGCATAAGAAAATTCTTCGGCCTTTTTACCAAAGCCGATATCGGCCACCACGCCTGTTTTTCCATGGGTGTATTCGGCTTTTACAGAAGCCATGCCCAGTTGGAAAGTGTTGTTGGAGCCGGTAAAACTGGTAAAGTTGTTCTTGACCGATGAGCCTTCGGCCCCGGGGTTAAAACGGTAATACACATCTACAGAGCCTGAAATTTTAAGTGACCCCTTTGATGAATCCTGCGCTATCGCACCGCAGCAGGCGGCAGAGAACGCAATGGCAGTTGCTGTAATTTTTTTCAACATAGTTTTGGTTTTTAAGTGACAAAATGGTTTACTGTACAGGCAATACAGTACCGCCTGCACTATCTTGATGGCAGCAACGTGTGTTGGGAACATGCAAAGGATGGCCGGCAGGTGCATGGCATACACTCGCATGTGAAATACAGCAGACCGGCCAGCGGTAAAGCACTAACTGGCCTGCTGTATTTTCAATAAAAGAGAACGGAGGAAATTAACCGGCAGTAATATCTCAGTAAGCGGGCTTTTCTTCAAACGCCCCGCCGTTTTTAACGAGCAATGTACCCTGTACATATTTTTCATCATGCTGGGTTGCATCAAGCCCTTCTTCTTCTTCTTCGGCAGTAACACGTATCGGTAAAATGAAGTTGATAAACTTAAAGATGATAAAGGATACCACGAAGCTGTACACTACAGCTACCGCCATGCCTTTTAATTGTATCAGGAACTGGCCATCCAGCACCGCAGCGTTTACTGCCTTGCTGCCGAATGCACCGGTCAGCAGCATGCCCATCATACCGCCTATACCATGGCAGGCAAATACATCCAGGGGATCGTCAAGGCCTGTTTTGTGTTTCAGCAATTCTGCCACGATATTAGAAACCATGGCGGCAATAGTACCGATAAATATACTCTGGGGCACTCCTACAAAACCGGCTGCAGGCGTGATGGCCACCAGGCCTACCACAGCGCCGATGCAAAAGCCGAGCACGGATGGTTTTTTACCCCTGATCACATCAAAGAACATCCATGACAGGCCGGCCGCGGCGGCAGCGGTATTGGTAGTGGCAAAAGCATATACAGCCAGGGAGCCTGAGCCTACAGCGCTGCCGGCATTAAAACCGAACCAGCCAAACCACAGCAGGCCTGTGCCGATCAGTACATAAGGTATATTGGCAGGTGCCGAAGCGCCTAAAACTTTACGTGGCTTTAATACCAGTGCGCCGGCAAGGGCTGCACAGCCTGCAGAAATATGCACCACGGTGCCGCCTGCAAAGTCAAGCACGCCCCATTTGAACATCAGGCCATCGGGATGCCATGCCATGTGCGCCAGCGGGGCATATACCAATAAGGCAAACAGCACGATAAACAAAGTGTATGAGCTAAAGCGGATACGTTCTGCCACAGCGCCCACTACAAGGCCGGGGGTAATGATGGCGAACATCAATTGAAAGAAGGAAAATAAAGGCAACGGTATGGTAGCAGCCAGCGACCAGGGCTCGCCGCTCATTACCCCTTTGAACATGAAAAATGTTTTGGGGTTGCCGATAAAGCCCAAACCGCCCCAGTCCTGCCCAAAGCAAAGACTGAACTGGACTGCGATCCAAAGCACGGACACAATACCTGCCGCTACCGTACTTTTGATCATGGTGGAGAGTACATTTTTGCGCCCTACCATGCCGCCGTAGAAAAAAGCAAGCGCAGGGGTCATTAAGAACACAAAAGCAGTAGAAACCAGCATCCAGGCAATATCGCCGCTGTTATAGGTATACTTGGGGGCTTTGGTGGCCGGGTCAACCACAGAAGCGGGGTCAAAGGCAGCTTCGGGAATTGCAAAAATTGCAGCAATGGCCACAATTATCAACGCCACAAACGGGACGATCGATTTCAGTTTTGTTTTTGTTTCTGTACTCATAAGTGGTTTTTTTGTTTTTAAAATCAAGGTATATTAAAAAAGATAATTTCAAACAACGAGCACTAAATTATTAATAAAAATCAAATAATCGGTAATTTATTTTACATATTTATAATTATAATGTTTATTATTTAATAAAAAATGCTGATACTAATTAGCCTTACCAAATGATTTAGTGATACTTAATGGCGGGGACAAAAAAATAGTGGCCATAGGCCACTATTCATATAAACATTATTATTTTATACATATCTTGCAATGATGCTCCCATCTGCCGTTTCCAGAACAGATCTTCCCACCAGGAATTCATCCACTTGCTGGGCACAGTCCCTGCCCTCTTTGATGGCCCATACCACGAGGCTTTGCCCGCGGCGCATATCGCCTGCCGTAAATATTTTGGGGATATTGGTCTGGTAGTCTTTTTCCGTAGCCCTTACATTGCCCCTTTCATCCAGCTCAAGCTCCAGCTCATTTATTAAACCTTCATGCTGCGGGTGCAAAAACCCCATGGCCAGCAATGCCAGTTCGCAGGGGATTTCCCTTTCGCTGCCGGGCACTTCCACAAATTGTGCAGGGCGGTTATTGGCCGCTGTCCACTCCAAGTCAACCAGGCGAATGGCTTTCAGGTTGCCGTTATCATCTCCCACAAATGCTTTGGTGCTGACTGCCCATTGCCTTTCGCAGCCTTCTTCATGCGATGAAGTGGTTTTTAGCAGCATGGGATAGGTAGGCCAGGGCATGGCATCATTTCTTTCTTTGGGCGGCTTGGGCAGCAGTTCAAATTGTGTAACGGCAGCTGCTTTGTGCCGGTTGCTGGTGCCCACGCAGTCGCTGCCGGTATCGCCCCCACCTATCACCACCACGTTCTTGCCGGTGGCCAATATATTTTCCTGTGTAAACGGGATACCGGTAACCCTTTTGTTCTGCTGCGTTAAAAAGTCCATTGCAAAGTGCACGCCCTTCAGTTCCCTGCCGGGAATATTCAGGTTACGTGGGATAGTGGAGCCGCCTGCCAGCACAATGGCATTGTATTCACGCAGCAGGTCGCTGATACTAACGGTAACGCCTACGTTAGCATTACATTTAAACACAACACCTTCTTCTTCCATCAATGCCACTCTCCTTTCCACCACCCATTTCTCCAGCTTAAAATCGGGTATGCCAAACCGCAAGAGGCCGCCGGGCTTTTCATTTCTTTCAAACACCGTTACCCAATGGCCTGCTGCATTCAATTGCGCCGCAGCGGCCAGCCCTGCAGGGCCACTGCCCACCACGGCCACTTTTTTGCCGGTACGGCTGATATTTTTATTGGGTTTTACAAAGCCTTTGTCAAATGCAATTTCAATAATGTGTTTTTCTATTTCTTCAATAGTAATGGCGGGCTGGTTAATGCCCAGCACACAAGCCGTTTCGCAGGGCGCAGGGCATATACGGCCGGTAAATTCAGGAAAGTTGTTGGTAGAAGAAAGTATGTCGTACGCTTCTTTCCAGCTTTTGCGGTACACGGCATCATTAAATTCAGGTATCACATTCCCCAAAGGGCAACCATTGTGGCAAAAGGGAATGCCGCAATCCATGCAGCGTGCCGACTGCTGGTTCAGCTTTTCATCCGTGTAGCGTTCTACAAATTCTTTGTAATCGTTTACACGTTCCTGTGGTGGGCGCTTTGATGGTAGCTCCCTTGTAAATTCTAAAAAGCCTGTTGGTTTGCCCATAATTGTTTTTTTATTTACTCAGTCAGACCGGGACGGTCTGACTGGGGTTTTTGTTACCGGCAGCAACGCCCTGATAATACTTCAGTGGCGACGCTCCGGTCAGGTTTGGTAATGCTATTGAACTTTTCCGAATTGTATATCCGGTCTGGCCTTCGGTACCGACCGGGAGACATTTCCAGTCAGACCGTGACGGTCAGACTGGAATGGGCCAATACTTTCTTATAATCCCTTGGAAATACTTTTACAAAATGCTGCAACTGGTTGTCAAAATCATCCATGATAAATTTAGCCACAGCGCTTTTCGTATATCCATAGTGGTTACTTATTAACTGGTACAATTCATTCCTGTCTTCATCAGCAACAGGGTCAAGGTCTACCATTTCTTTGTTGCACTGCGATTCAAAATCACCTTTGATATTGTAGATGTAAGCAATACCGCCGCTCATACCCGCTGCAAAATTTTGCCCGGTGCTGCCCAGCACCACTACCCTGCCGCCGGTCATGTATTCACAGCCGTGGGCACCCACGCTTTCCACCACCGCGGTAGCGCCGGAGTTACGCACTGCAAACCTTTCGCCCGCCTTGCCCCTGATATAAGCTTCACCGGAAGTAGCGCCATAGAATGCCACATTGCCGATAATGATATTGTCTTCGGGCACAAAGGTCGCTAACGGAGACGGGTACACTATCAACCTTGCACCGCTCAGGCCCTTGCCGAAATAGTCGTTGGCATTGCCTTCCAGCTCCAGCGTAAGGCCTTTGGCATTGAAAGCGCCAAAGCTTTGGCCTGCCGTACCGGTAAATTTGAAATGAATGGTATCGTTCGGCAATCCTTCCGATTTGTAGATCTTTGAAATTTCATTTGATAAAATAGTGCCTGTAGTACGGTCAATGCTTTTTATTTCAAATGATGCAGCAACTTTTTCCTGTTTTTTCAGAGCCGGTTGGGCTGCTTCCAGCAATTTCCAGTCAAGCACTGCCTGCAGCTCATGATCCTGGTCTTCCTGGTGATAAATACCTGTATGGATAGACGCAAATTCTTTGTGCAGGATCGGTGACAGGTCTAATTTCTTGTGCTTCCAGTGTGTGATATCATCCCTTGTTTCCAGGCAATCCACCTGTCCTATCATTTCATTCACTGTTCTGAAACCAAGCTGCGCCATGATCTCCCTTAATTCTTCGGTCAAAAATTTAAAAAGGTTCACTACTGCATCTGCATTGCCATTAAAGCGTTTTCTTAATTCAGGGTCTTGCGTGGCAACACCTACAGGGCAGGTATTCAAATGGCATTTACGCATCATGATACAACCTTCTGTAACCAATGCTGCAGTAGCAACCCCCCACTCTTCTGCGCCAAGCAAGGCCGCAATGGCAATATCTTTTCCTGTTTTTAACTGCCCGTCTGTCTGCAATACCACGCGGCTGCGGAGTTTATTTTTTACCAGCGTCTGGTGTGCTTCTGCCAGGCCAAGCTCCCAGGGCAGGCCTGCATGCTTGATGGAACTGATCGGCGAAGCGCCTGTGCCGCCATCAAATCCTGACACCAGCACCACATCGGCTTTTGCTTTGGCAACGCCTGCAGCAATAGTGCCCACGCCTGCTTTTGAAACGAGTTTTACATTTATCCTTGCAGCCCTGTTGGCATTTTTCAGATCAAAAATTAATTGTGCCAGGTCTTCAATGGAATAAATATCATGGTGCGGTGGTGGTGATATCAAACCTACGCCCGGTGTGGCATGCCGCACTTTTCCGATCCAGTCATCTACTTTATGCCCGGGCAACTGGCCACCTTCACCGGGCTTGGCGCCCTGTGCCATTTTTATCTGCAGCTCATCTGCCTGCGTTAAATAGTTGCTGGTAACGCCAAACCTGGCAGATGCTACCTGCTTGATGGCGCTGCGCATTGAATCGCCGTTGGGCAACAGTTCATAGCGCAGTTCATCTTCGCCACCTTCACCTGTATTGCTTTTGCCGCCAATACGGTTCATGGCAATGGCCAGCGTGCTGTGTGCTTCATGTGAAATAGAACCAAAGCTCATAGCGCCTGTGGCAAAACGCTTCATGATGGTTTCAGCAGGCTCTACTTCTTCAATGGCCACCGGCGGCCGGTGATAATTGAAGCGGAATAAGCTTCTTAATGTGCAGGCTTTTTCTCCCTGCTCATTCACCAGTTTTGAATATTTTTTAAAAGTCGTATAGTCGTTCAGTTTAGTAGAATATTGCAGCAGGTGAATGGTCTGCGGGTTGAACAGGTGAAATTCACCTTTGCGTTTCCATTGATAAACGCCGCCCACCGGCAACCGGTCAACCGGTATTTCCTTTTTGCTGAAGGCAAAGAAATGCTTTGCCAAACTTTCTTTTGCAATTTCATCCAGCCCCAGGCCTTCAATGCGGGAGATACAGCCTGAAAAACATTTATCCACCACGGTCTTATTCAATCCCACAATTTCAAATATCTGCGCTCCCTGGTATGACTGCAGCGTAGAGATGCCCATCTTTGAAAACACTTTCAGCAACCCATCATTCACTGCTTTGATATAATTCTTTTTCATTTCTTCTGCGTCCAGCGCTGTTTCCACTTTTCCTGTGAGCTTCATATCACGGATGCTTGACAATGCCAGGTATGGATTGATCGCTGTAGCACCAAAGCCGATCAAGCAGGCAAAATGGTGCACTTCCCACACATCACCCGCTTCCACCACGATGCCTACACTGCCCCTCATGCCACGGCGTATCAAATGGTGGTGCACTGTGGATGCTGCCAGCAGCGAAGGAATGGCCGCATGGTCGCTGTCTATAGCCCTGTCCGTTAGTATAATTACTTTAAAGCCGTCTTCCACTGCATCCACTGCATAGCGGCAAAGCCTGTCGAGCCCTTTTTGCAGGGAACCTGCTTTACCATCCGCCCTGAAATACATCTGTAATGTTTTTGCCTGGAACATACCGGTGTCAATGCTTCTTATTTTTTCCAGCTCATGATTGTTCAGCACAGGATGTTTCAATGCCACGGTATGGCAGCTCAGCGGATCTTCCAGCAGCAAGTTGCCATTGTTACCAACAAACGTTGATAAGGACATTACCAAACGTTCACGTATAGGGTCAATTGGCGGATTGGTAACCTGGGCAAACAACTGCTTGAAATAAGAGCTTACATGCTGCGGCTGGTCGCTCAATACGGCCAGCGGCACATCAGTGCCCATTGAACCAATTGGTTCTTTTCCATCCAGCGCCATCGGTGCAATGATGGCATCAAGGTCTTCTGTTGAATAACCAAATGCTTTCTGGTATTTGAATATCTGGTCACTTTCCAGGTGGGTGAACATTACCCGTGGCTCAGGCAGTTCTTCCAGGCGTATCTTGTATTTATTCAGCCATTCTGCATAAGGTTTTTGAGAACAAATGCTGTTCTTTACTTCTGTATCGCTGATGATCCTCCCCTGCTCCATATCCACCACGAACATTTTGCCGGGCTGCAAACGGCCATACTCTTTCACGTTAGCAGGTTCAACAGGCAATACACCAGTTTCAGACGCCATGATAACCCTGTCGTCATGCGTAACGCAATATCTTGAAGGGCGAAGGCCGTTCCTGTCCAGCGTAGCGCCAATAATTTTTCCATCAGTAAAAGAGATGGAAGCCGGGCCATCCCAGGGTTCCATCATAGAAGCATGATATTCATAAAATGATTTTTTCACCGGGTCCATTTTATCATCATCCCATGCTTCCGGTATCAGCATCATCATCACCTGCGGTAATGACCTGCCCGACAACGTTAGTAATTCTATCATGTTGTCAAGACAGGCAGAATCACTTTGTGCGCTGGTGACCACCGGCAGCAGCATGTCCATTTCTTCTTTGGTAAAATAAGGGGACACAAAGTTTTGCTCGCTTGCTTTCAGCCAGTTCAAATTACCCTGCAGGGTATTGATCTCTCCGTTGTGTGCAATGTAACGGAAGGGCTGCGCCAGTTTCCATGAAGGAAAAGTATTGGTAGCAAACCTTGAATGCACGAGGCCAAAGGCGCTTACCACTCTTTTGTTACTCAAATCAGGAAAATAATTTCGTACCTGCGTGCTCGTTAGTTGCCCTTTGTACACAACTGTTTTGTAAGAAAGCGAAGCAATATAAAAACCAATAGCATCTTTGCGCACCGTGTTATTGATGGTGTGGCTTGCATAATTACGAAGTATAAATAATTTCCGCTCAAAGTCCAGCGGGCTGTTGATATGGTCAGGGCATACAATAAATACCTGCTCCATTACTGGTTCTACGGACAGAGCAGTAGGGCCAATGCCTGCTGTATTTACAGGAACACTCCTGTAGGTCAGCACTTCCAAACCTAATTTTTCAGCACAGCGGTTAAAGATATCACGGCATTCTTCTCGCAGTTTTATTTCCTTCGGAAAGAAAATAACGCCCACGCCATATTTACCAAAAGCAGGAAGGTGCACACCCAGCTTTACACATTCATCAAAGAAAAACTCATGTGGCACTTGTATGAAAATACCGGCGCCATCCCCTGTATTCACTTCGCAGCCACAAGCGCCACGGTGCTCCATATTTTCGAGTATGGTGAGTGCATCTGAAATGTGCTGGTGCGATTTGTTGCCCTTGATGTTGGCAACAAAACCGATACCACAGGCATCGTGTTCAAAGGAAGGATGGTAAAGGCCCTGCATTTTTGTTTCTATCGTGTAGTTTTTGTTCATCAGCTTTTACTTTTGGTTTGAAACAAATTGTGTCTATTCCCGGTTACACCAGGTAGCCGAATAAAGTATCGTTCTTGTTCAACTCCGTGTAGTTGATATTGTACTGTGTCATTTTTTGAAGCAGTACATCATAATCACTTTTGTTTTGCAATTCAATGCCTACCAATGCCGGTCCGGTTTCTTTATTGTGCTTTTGCATATATTCAAACCTGGTGATGTCATCATACTCTCCTAATACGTGGTTCACAAATTCTTTCAGCGCACCGGGACGCTGTGCAAAACGGATAAGGAAATAATGTTTTAGGCCTTCGTATTGCAGGGAACGTTCTTTTATTTCCTGCATCCGGTCAATATCATTGTTGCTGCCGCTTACAATGCACACTACATTTTTCCCTTTTATTTCATTTGCATAGTCATCCAGCGCGGCAATGCTCATAGCGCCGGCAGGCTCCACTACGATGGCATCTTCATTATACAGTTTTAAAATGATAGTGCATATTTTTCCCTCTGCAACCAGGTGCACATCATCCAGTACTTCTTTGCAGATAGCAAAGGTTTTATCCCCTACTCTTTTCACCGCAGCGCCGTCCACAAATCGGTCAATATTTTCCAGTGTGACAGGCTTGCCTGCTTTCAACGATTCATACATGGCCGGGGCACCTTCCGGTTCAAGGCCGATAATGGTAGTTTTAGGTGAGTAGGTTTTAAAATAAGAGCCTACACCGGCACCCAGGCCACCACCGCCAACGGGTATAAACAGGTAGTCAATTTCACTTTGTTCTTCCAGTATTTCCAGCCCGACTGTTCCCTGTCCTTCAATGATTTTATAATCATCAAAAGGCGGGATAAAGACCATGCCGTTTTTTTCGGTGTATTCTTTTGCGGCCGCAGCACAGTCATCAAACGTATCGCCGGTTAGCTTTACCTCGATAAAGTTTTCGCCAAACATTTTTGTCTGGTTGATCTTTTGATTCGGCGTTATCACCGGCATGAACACCACGCCTTTTACGCCCAGCTTTTTACAACTGTAGGCAAAGCCCTGTGCATGGTTGCCGGCGCTGGCGCATACCACACCGTTTTGCAATTGTTCTACCGGCAAACTGCTCATCATGTTATAAGCGCCCCGCAATTTGTAAGAACGCACTATCTGCAGGTCCTCTCTTTTCAAATACACTTTGCAGCTGTATTTTTTTGAAAGATTGTTGTTGAGCTGCAAAGCTGTTTTGTTCACAACATTTTTTAAACGCTGTGATGCTGATACAGAATCCAATTGATATGCTGTTGTTGCCGTTTTCATGTTATTCTACTCCTGTTACTTCACTTGGTACTATTTGGTTTTCCGGGCGAAGCGAACGAACGGTATTGCCTGCCTGCCACAATTCGCTTTCACGCAATTCTTTTAATTCTGCTTCCAGTTTTTCCCTGTAATCCGGTTGTGAATTGGAATCAATAGAACGCTGGCTTTCTTTTCCTGTAGCCACACTTTCATATAATTCATTGAATACAGGTAAAGTGGCATCACGGAATTTTTTCCACCAGTCCAATGCGCCACGCTGTGCAGTGGTAGAACAGTTGGCATACATCCAGTCCATCCCGTTTTCAGCCACCAGCGGCATCAATGACTGCGTTAACTCTTCCACTGTTTCATTGAATGCTTCGCTTGGCGTATGGCCTTTGCTGCGCAGCACCTGGTATTGTGCAGCGAATATTCCCTGTATAGCGCCCATCAATGTTCCCCTTTCGCCTGTCAGGTCGCTGTACACTTCTTTTTTGAAATCTGTTTCAAATAAATAACCACTACCCACGGCAATGCCTAAGGCAATCACCCTTTCAAATGCTTTGCCGGTAGCGTCCTGGAAGATGGCATAAGAGCTGTTCAATCCCCTGCCCTGCAAAAACATCCTTCTTAATGAAGTGCCTGAACCTTTTGGCGCAACGAGAAATACATCCACATCTTTTGGAGGAACAATGCCTGTCTGCTCATTGAACGTAATACCGAAGCCATGAGAGAAATATAATGCTTTGCCGGGGGTTAAATGTTTTTTTACTGTGGGCCATAAAGCAATTTGCGCTGCATCACTCAGCAAATAACAAATGATAGTGCCACGCTCCAATGCTTCTTCTATCTCAAACAAAGTTTCGCCGGGAACAAATCCGTCACGGACAGCCTTATCCCATGTTTTGGAATTTTTACGCTGGCCAACGATCACGTTGATGCCGTTGTCTTTTTGATTGAGCGCCTGTCCGGGGCCCTGCACGCCGTAGCCGATGACAGCTATTGTTTCATTCTGCAATACATCCTGTGCTTTTGCCAAAGGAAATTCTTCACGGGTAACAACGTTTTCTACAACGCCGCCGAAATTTAATTTTGCCATGTTTTTAAATTTAAAGTCAAAAAAGTAAAATAGCTTTTTACTCCAGACAGGTTTTTATTTAAGATTCTGTTTTGATTGCTGTTTTTTATTACATACTGAACACCTTCTCATTTTCACTCAGGTATTCATTTTCCAATACATTCTCTCCCGGCTCCTTGTATTCAAATTCTTTCAGCTTTTTATGAAAGCCATCGCTGTCCTTGATAATAGCCACCCTGGCGCTCCTGACAAACTCGATCAAACCCAGCGGCTCCAGCACTTTGATCAGGTTGTCTGTTTCTTCCCGGTGGCCTGCCACTTCAAATACAGTATAATCTTTCCTTATCACTACTGCTTTGGCGCCATGTTCCCTGAGTAATCTTTCTACTTTCACTTCTTCGGCAATAATGTCGGTAGGTACTTTGTATAAGGCCAGCTCCTGCCACACGATCTCATCGCTGGTATTGTAATAGGCTTTTAATACTTCTACCTGCTTTTCGATCTGCCTGCACAGCTTGCGCACCACGTCTTCCGTTTCGGTAATAACGATCGTAAAGCGGTGTACACTGTCAACCTCGCTGGGCGAAGTATTCAGGCTGTCCACGTTAATTTTCCTTCTTGAAAAAATAATGGCAATGCGGTTCAGCAAGCCGATCTGGTTTTCTGTGTACACTGTTATTGTATATTCCTGCTTTTGCATAACTGTAATTTTATTTCACACAACGGAACAAAGAATACTACGGAACTACGCTGCTGCTTTGTTTTCGTTGTGCTCTTCGTGTGAAACTATATTTCTTCTTTACTCAACACAATCTCCGCGACACCCCTGCCCTGCGGCACCATCGGGAATACATTGTTTTCTTTGCCCACCATCACTTCCAGCAAGAAGCTGCCTTTATGTTCCAGCATTTCTTTCAAAGCATTTTTCAGGTCTTTTCTTTCAGCGATGCTTTTGCCGGGAATGCCATAGCCCTTTGCCACCTGTACAAAATCGGGGCTTTGTATATCCACAAATGAATAACGCTTTTCATGGAAGAGCTGTTGCCACTGGCGCACCATTCCTAAAAAGTTATTGTTGAGTATAAGAATTTTTACATCGGGCTTGAATTGCATGATAGTGCCCAATTCCTGTATCGTCATTTGAAAGCCGCCATCACCGATCACTGCCACTGTAGTTCTTGAAGGATCGCCGTAAGCAGCGCCGATAGCAGCAGGCAGCGCATAGCCCATTGTGCCTAAACCGCCGCTGGTGATATTGCTTTTGCTGTGATTGTACTTTGCATAACGGCAGGCTACCATCTGGTGCTGGCCTACATCTGTTACAATGATTGCATCGCCGCTGGTTAATTCATTCAATGCTTTTATCACTTCTCCCATTGTCAATACATCATTTGAGGGATTCATCTCTGCATTGATACAGGTTGCTTTCTCTTTTTCCATGCAGTCATGGAATTTTTTCAGCCATACGTCATGCTTTTTTGGGGTAAGCAACGCCGTTAGTAAGGGCAATGTTTCTTTACAATCGCCCCACACAGGAGCTGTTGTTTTTACATTTTTATCGATCTCTGCCGGGTCAATATCCAGGTGAATGACCTTTGCCTGCTTTGCATATTTGTCCAACCGGCCTGTAACACGATCGTCAAAACGCATACCCACAGCGATCAATACATCACATTCATTGGTGAGCAGATTAGGGCCATAGTTGCCGTGCATCCCCAGCATACCCACACCCAGCGGATGATCGGTAGGGATGGCGCTCATGCCCATGATCGTCCATGCCGCAGGCAATCCTGCCTTTTCTATAAAGGCTGTAAATTCTTTTTCTGCATTGCCCAATATCACCCCTTGTCCAAATATCACAAACGGCCTTTCTGCTTCGTTAATTAATTTCGCCGCTTCTTCCACATAATTTTTCCTAACAATTGGTTTGGGGCGATAGCTTCTTATATGGTCGCATTTTTTGTAGCCTTCGTATTCAAATTTCTGCAACTGGGCATTCTTAGTAATGTCAATCAATACAGGTCCCGGCCTGCCGCTTCCGGCGATATAGAATGCTTTTGCCAATACAGCAGGGATTTCTGTTGCATCTGTTACCTGGTAATTCCATTTGGTAACAGGTGTGGTTATATTGATCACGTCTGTTTCCTGAAAAGCATCTGTTCCTAATAAATGAGCAAATACCTGCCCTGTGATACATACCACCGGCGTGGAATCAATCATGGCATCTGCCAAACCTGTGACAAGGTTGGTAGCACCGGGGCCGCTGGTTGCAAACACCACTCCTGTTTTGCCGCTCACCCTGGCGAAGCCCTGCGCTGCATGTATTGCACCCTGTTCGTGGCGCACCAGTATATGCTGCAGCTTATCATTATAATCATACAGTGCATCATAAATAGGCATAATAGCGCCGCCGGGATAACCGAAAACGGTAGTTACATTTTCATTGAGCAAGGCTTCCAATACGGCTTCGCTGCCGGAAATAGAAACCCCCTCCCACCTCCCCGCAGGGGAGGCTTTTGGTTCCTGCTGCTTTGAAACTACTTTTATTTTTTCAAGCGTTTGCATCTCTTAGCATTTTTAATTTTATAGAACACCAACTTCGCTCAAGTCCTCCCCTGCGGGGAGGATTTAGGTGGGGTTATTCATCCGTTACACAACCTTCGCTTGCGGGCTTAACGATCTTTGCATATTTATACAGCACGCCATTGCTTGCTTTTAAGGCAGGTTGCTTCCAGTTTGCTCTGCGTTGTGCAATGATCTCATCGCTCACTTTTAATGTCAATGTATTTTTCACTGCATCAATTTCAATGATGTCATTATCTTCTACCAACCCGATCAATCCGCCTTCGTATGCTTCGGGTGTAATATGCCCCACCACAAAACCATGCGTGCCGCCACTAAACCTTCCGTCAGTTATCAATGCAACAGATTTTCCTAATCCGGCGCCAATAATGGCTCCTGTGGGTTTCAGCATTTCAGGCATGCCCGGCGCACCCTTAGGACCAATATTCCTTATCACCACTACATCACCTGCATGCACCCTTCCTGTTTGTATACCTTTTATCAGGTCATGCTCGCCATCAAATACCCTTGCTGTTCCTTCAAAGCGTTCACCTTCTTTGCCGGAAATTTTTGCAACGCTTCCGCCTGTTGCCAGGTTGCCATATAATATTTGCAAATGGCCTGTTGCTTTTAACGGGCTTTCCAGAGGCGCAATGATCTTTTGTTCATCAAAATTCAGATCAGGTGCATTCTTCAAATTTTGTTTGATCGTTTTTCCTGTAACGGTCAGGCAATCGCCATGCAGTAACCCATTCTTTAATAAATATTTCATCACCGCAGGCACACCGCCGTATTGATGCAGGTCTTCCATCAAATATTTTCCGCTGGGTTTAAAATCCGCCAGCACAGGAATTTTATTGCTGATGGTTTGAAAATCATCCTGCGATAATTCAACGCCAACGCTTTTTGCCATGGCTATTAAATGCAGCACTGCATTGGTGCTGCCGCCCAGCACCATCACCACCGTAATGGCATTTTCAAATGCCTTACGTGTCATGATATCTTTAGGCTTTATATCCTTCTCCAGTAAAATTTTGATCGCTTTGCCAATAGCTGCGCATTCCTTTTGTTTCTCTTTGCTCAATGCAGGATTGGACGATGAATAAGGCAAGCTCATGCCCAGTGCTTCAATGGCCGAAGCCATTGTATTGGCCGTGTACATACCACCGCAGGCGCCTGCACCGGGGCAGGCATGCTGAATAATCCCTTTAAAATCAGCTTCGCTTAAATTACCGGCTATCTTTTGTCCCAATGCTTCAAATGCAGAAACAATGTTCAAATCATTTTGCCCTTTATAATGGCCCGGTGCAATGGTGCCGCCATATAACATAATAGACGGGCGGTTCAGCCTTCCCATTGCTATAATGGTGCCCGGCATATTTTTATCGCAGCCCGGCACACCTATCAGCGCATCATAATATTGTGCCCCTGCATTGGTCTCTATGCTGTCGGCGATCACATCACGGCTCACCAGGCTATACCGCATCCCGTCTGTGCCCATGCTGATGCCATCGCTTACACCAATGGTATGAAACGTTAATCCAAGCAGTCCTGCTTTGTTTACACTCTTTTTTGCTTTCGCTGCCAGGTCGTTCAGGTGCATATTGCAGGGATTACCGTCCCAGCCCATGCTTGCAATGCCTACCTGTGGTTTATTAAAATCTTCTTCTTTAAACCCTATTGCATAATACATTGCCTGTGCAGCAGGCTGTGTTTCGTCCTGCGTTAATGTTTTTGAATATTTATTTAGTTCGCTCATTTTTATTTTATGTACTTAGCTTTTGTGCTGCTATTAAACATCGTTGTGTCACTCACTTGTACCAAATACCACTATTCATCTTTTTTAAACCACCAAGGCACAAAGAACCACTAAGGTGTTACGTCACTTTGCGTCTTTCTGTTTTTGTGGTTCAATAAACACAAAACAAAAAGCCCGGCTCTTTTGGAGTCGGGCTTTTTTATGCTTAGTGTTTTTAATTAAACAATATTCCCTCCTCCAGTTGCTCCGGGTATAATAATGACAATGACAGCAATAATTATCACTGCGATCTTTATAATGCCATTATTTAATTTGCCTTTCAACATAGAGAAGTGTTGTAAAAACAAATGTACCGGATTGTTTTGAAATAACAAAGAACTTTTTAAACGTTTCAAGATTAAAAACGTTTAAGTCGTTGGATCGTTAAACTGAAAGTACTGACGTTTCCAACGTTTAAACGGCTTAAACGAATCAACGTTATATTATCGTCGATTTCCTCAGCTCAATATTCTCCTGGTTAAATACGCCCGACACCCTACCCTGTATGTACTCACTAATTAAATCCCCTACGGTGGAAGTGAAATAAAAATTAACCGGGTCAATATCTTTGGTCACAAACATATTTTCTATCG
>JBEHYP010000046.1:0-27227 GCA_048498115.1 Bacteroidota bacterium
CGGGAAAACAACAGCCGCCGGAGAAAAATTAGAAAAACAATCTGATGTTACTGCTTATTTGCTGAATAAGGCTAAGCTGGCAATTGTACCTTTTTCTGCATTCGGGGCTTCTTCCGAAAGCAGCTGGTACAGACTAAGCGTGGGTACCTGCAAAAAAGAAGAAATAGGGGAAATGCTTAAAAAACTAAAAGATGCCCTGGGGCATCTTTCGTAAATATCTTTAGAAGAGGACATTAATTTTTGCAGTTAAGGAATACGAAGGGTTTCAGGTCCTGCTCACGGATAATTTTTTTTACTATGGTTTGCTGCTCCAGTTTTTTAAACCTGTTGAGGTCAAACACTTCGTGAGCCAGGGCCAGGTTATCCATCCGCTCCACATCAAATAACAGTTCATGCAGCATTCCCACTTGATGCTCAATGGCTTTTGGGCTCATTAATTCCTGGTTAAACATTACGAGCAGGTCCCGGTTGATATTGTTCATTTGCAAATAGGATTTTCGATATTGAGATTTAATAACCAACGAGCCCTTTTTTGCTTGGGCAACCACACTGGCCCTTTCTGGAAGAACTGCAGGAGGTTACAAACATTGAGGCTGCTAAAATCAGCAATAAGGATATTTTAAAAAAGCGTTTCATACAAGTGGAATTATCCAAATTAAACTATTTTCACTGAATTTTATTGTCTTTTGCAATGCTTTTTTCTAAAAATGATAGCGCAGGAACGGAAAAGGTCATTTTGATAGCCCCGCTTGACTGGGGCCTGGGCCACGCCGCCCGTTGTGTACCTATCATAAAAGAACTACAAAATTACCCTGTAAAAGTTATCATAGCAGCAGATGGGGCTGTTAAAGCAATGCTTAAAGAAGAGTTCCCGCAGCTACAATTTGTTACCCTTACAGGATATAAAATACAATACAGTAAAAATAAACGGTGGTTCCGGTCCAGGCTTTTGGTCCAAATTCCTAAAATATTATCCTCAATTGTGAAAGAACACCGCTGGCTTAATAAGGCAATACAAGAACTTAGGGTCAGTGCTGTAATTTCTGATAATCGTCTTGGATTATATAATAAGTCAGTTTTCTCTGTTTATATAACCCATCAATTGAACATCAAAGCAGGGAACGGTATTTCAGGTAAAATTGCTACACTAATCCATCAATTTTACATCAAAAATTATACCCAATGCTGGATTCCGGACTATAATGAAAAAAAAAATATGGCAGGAGAACTGTCCCACTCTCCCCGATCTGCCCTCCAAAATAATTATATAGGTTGTTTATCAAGGCTTGAGAAAAACAACGCTTCGGAAAATACGGTAGAGTTGTTAATCATTCTTTCCGGCCCGGAGCCGCAGCGATCTTTGTTTGAGGCGATGCTTATCAAACAGCTTACAGGGTTTACCGGCAAAGTGCTTTTTGTAAGAGGACTGCCCGGCACTGTTGACAAGCCGGCAAATTTTCAACAGGTAGTTTTTACAAACCATCTTACTGCGGAAGCGCTTGGCGGGGTAATGCAAAGCGCCTCTCTTATCATCAGCAGGAGTGGCTACACCACCATCATGGACCTGGTAAAGCTTGGTCGTAAGGCTGTGCTGGTGCCTACACCGGGGCAAACAGAACAGGAATATCTGGCAAAGTATTTATCAGAACAAAAAATATTTTGTAGCCTGCCCCAGGAAAAATTTTCCCTGCAGGAGGCTATTGCCATGTCAAGCGCCTTTCCTTACGCAATTCCTTCTTTTGATATGGGCCTGTATAAAAATGCAGTGAAGCAATTAGCGGAAAGCATCTGATGTGGCCAATGGAATGAAAAAACCACGAAGCATTACCAAAAGGACTAACCTTTTTGATGCTTCGTGGTCTGAGTAAGGGAGGTTGTTTTATTGAAGTTTAATATTAAAACTGCCGTCTGTAATAGCTTTTGATGCCGCACCGCCGCTGCTGTACCCGGTAAAATTAAAAGTGCCTTTTACATAACCGCCATCGTCAGAAGTAACAGTAACAGATCCGGAACCCAATACCACGCTTGCAGAATAGGATTCAATTGGTGTGGAAGTTGTAGCATATATGGCAGTTGTAAAGCTGCCACCGCCAATGGTAAATGTCCCGGGGCCATCATAGCTGGGAATGGTAATATTTATCTGCCCATTGCTGCCGGTGCCTGCAAAGCTGAGCACAGAATTGCTGAGCGTGGCCTGTACAGCAAGATCAGCATTGAAAGAAGCTCCTGCAACTTTTGCTGTCATGCTGCCGTTCCCGGTGTTGTTATTATTGTTTTTGTCTTTTTTGCAGCTGAATAACGCCGCGGCAAGCATAAAAATGCCAATGATTTTTTTCATTGATTTCATAATTTAACAGGTTTAATTAGTAATGCACTAAAGTAGAGTACGGCGATAAGCGGCATGATACTGCATTTGCAGTATTTTAGTTTGCGGATTATACAGGGATGAAAGCCCCTTAAATAAGGAGTCTATAGATGTAAGTAGTAATTAATCTTCTTTGGTGGTTTTTTCTCCCACAAACCACTGTTCCTTGTTTTTAAACAGCACATTAAAAGTGGTGAGAGAGCCATAGCACCGGGTGATATACTGCTGTATGTTCACTTTTTCTTCCTCCGAAAGGTTTTTGCTGCTGTTGATATTTTGCTCCAGCACCCTGAGCCTGTCCCTCAGCATTACAATTTTGTGAAAGAAATCCTCCACCGGTATCTCTTTCGGTTTCTGAGCCTTATCATAAGGCTGCAATAGCATGGTACCCCCTCTCCACCGATCGCCCAGCGGCACCACTTCACTAACACCGCCCCACAAGCGCAATATTTTCAGCAGGGAACTTTCCGCTTCCGATACCGTTTCTATTTCAGCGGTCACATTTTCCGGTATGATCTCATCAAGGTTAGCATCGTCTTTATCCACCTCTTTAATGCCGTGGTTAATAAAAGAAATAAGATAGGCGGCATATTTTACGCCAACGATCACACCGGGCCCATATTGAGTATGCTGCAGGCGGGTGCCGATTCCAGGGTTTTGCTGTTCCATTCTCCGGTTTTTTCAAAAATATAGTTTTACGCAAATAAGGAAAAATCTCTATCATAGTTAAAATCTATAAAGCCATTTTCAAAATCTATATTTTTATTGTGGGATATAATCTGTATGTTTGTGAACCCTCTGTAAGTATTCCCACATATCCATTTGATTACCCGTTAATCTATATCTTCTAAAATCCTCTGGAAAAAATTCCGTCTGATACGTATTTGAAAAACTGCAAAGTTTCAACACCAAAACAATTTTTCAATGGAACGCAATTGGTATGCAGTTTATACAAGGCCGTTAAAAGAAAAGAAAGTGGCTTCCCTTCTTGCTAAAAAAGGAGTAGAGAGTTTTTGCCCGATAGTGTTTATGGAAAATGGTGCCTCCGGCAAAAAGAATGCAGAGCGGCCGCTTTTTAATTCTTATGTATTTGTACACGTCACCGAACCGGAGATAAGGAAGCTGTATGCTGTTCCCGGCATACTGAATGTTATATACTGGAAGTCTAAGCCGGCGGTGATCAGCGACCGTGAAATAGATATTGTGAAAAAGCTTACTGCTAACTATGCCAATATAAAGCTTGAAAAATCTTTTATTGATGTAAATGCAGCGGTTACTGTCATGAATGAGCCGATGATAGCGTATAATGAAAACACCGTTTCTGTAAAATATAAAAGCGTTAAAGTAAACTTACCTTCCCTGGGCTATACAATGATAGCGGAAAGGGTAAGGCAAAAAAGCACCTACCAGCAGGAAAGCCTTATAGCTTCTTTTCCCCGCCGGCTCAATGCTTTTTTCTTTAATTGAACCCTGGCCCCGTTTTAAAATTCAGGAAACAGCAGAGGCTGTTCCACTATCCTTGAAGTTTTTATGTGATGCAGCACTGTGGCCGTGGTGAACGGCATTTTCTTGAAAATAAATTTGCCCTCCCGCTTGTTATCAGGGGAAAAAGGCCTAATTTTATATAAGCATCCACCTTGGATGCTGCCAATCCGTACCAATTTCCTCTGAATTTCCTGTTTAATTTATGCCCCTGTCGGGGAACAATGATTGTTATTTTCCAATCCTTTGAAATCCTGATATTTTAATCTGTTTGGGAAAATTTAAAAGGATACTTTATGGAAAATATTTACACTTCTTACACAAAAAAAATTCAGTCAACTACCTATTATTTTGTAAAAAAATTTGTGGTATTCCCGGAATATAAGGGTGTGCCGCCCGTGCTGGAGGGCTATGGTATGCATGAAGATTTTGACAGGGCTTGTGCAATAGCAGCCGTAAACGATGGGGATATAAAAAAGCAGTTGCTGCAGGAAATGGAAACCGGTTTAAGGCCGGCTAAAGTGATTGACCTGAATGATATTAACTTTACCAGGGCAGCCGCATTATAATTATAGCCTTTAGCATAATTCTCACAATAAAAAAGGGCAGAATAATATTTGCCGGCGCTATGCCATCAAATAATTACTACCCAATGATGCCGCTGAAAAATAAAATGCCTGCTCAGGAATAATATTTTAGGAAGCGATGAAATTTTTTAACCGGTTAAATTCTTTTGTGGAGCTTGAAACGAAAAGGCTGGTCCAAAAAGAGGCAACGGATTTAAGCACATTCGCAACAATCTTGTTGCTGTTGACAGAATAGGTTTGCATAAATATTGAATTTTGAGTAAAGTTAAAATACCCTGGAATCCCCGCCAATAGTGGATTTGCTGATTTTTGAACGCCGTAAATTCCGCACCCGGCGGCGTTTTACGCAATTGATGCGCCGGCCTTCCTTTTACATTTGCACATTTGCCGGCTATTAATGTTAAAAAAAACAGGCATTTTTTGCGTATAAATTTTTTTATTATTCAATGGTTTGTATAAATTTACTTGTACAAACCCATTAAGTACTTGCAAAAAATCCAATTAAAGAGTCAAATTCTTTATAACCTCTTGTATGAGAGGGAATTAGCGTGCAGGTATTTATCGGCCTCAACCGTTAATTCCTCATGCAGCATTTTCATCTAAAACACATCAATCCATATAAGCTGCCCCTGAAAGTATGGGTGTTGGCGCCTTTTGTGCACACAAATGATGAGAACCTGGATTATTACTATGATTTTACCCAAAGCATAGCTGAATACACAAAAGTATTTTCTCTTTTAAAGGTAAGGTGGCAATGGCAGCCGGTAACTATGGCTGATTATCACGATGTAATAGAAGCCATAGCATCAGAAAGGGAGCAGCATATAGCTTTCCCGGTCGTGCTGAATATTTGTGACGGCGATGAAATAAACGGTACTCCCGGCGTATCGGTAGTGAAGCTGCTGGAAGAGAAAAAGCTGGTGTATACAGGGGCAGAAGAATTTTTTTATAACGTTACTACTTCCAAAATTGCCATGAAGAAGGCTTTTAATAAAGCCAAAATTCCTACGGCCAAATGGGAAGCAATATATACTGCATCGCAGAATGTGGAGGGCATTTTTGAACGGCTGGGCTACCCCATTATTGTAAAGCCCTCTGTATCGGGCGGCAGCATGGGTGTGGGCGTTAAAAACGTGGTGTACAATGAAAAGGAATTAAAGAAGCTGGTAAAAGAAATGTTTGCAGGCTACAGGGGATGGAACCTGGTGACCGATGGCCTTATTGCAGAATCATTCATCACCGGCCAGGAATATACATCGTTCATCGTGGGTTCCTATAACAGCCCCGGCAAAACGCTTGTTTACGAGCCGGTGGAAAGAATCTTTCATCCATCGCTGCCGGAGCATGAAAAGTTTTTGAGCTTTGACCGGCTGTGGGAAATATATGATGAAGAAGCAGCCATGCCTGATGAAGAGAATTTTTATGAATACAGCGCCGTGAATGCAGCCTGCACTGCCGAGATAAAAAAGCTGAGCTGGAAAGCATACCAGTCAGTAAAGGGAACAGGCTATACAAGGATCGATCTGCGGCGGGACAAAGAAACAGGAAAGCTGTATGTGCTGGAAGTGAACGCCCAATGCGGCATCAGCGAAGATGAAAACTTTACGTCTATCGGCGCTATCCTTAAAGTGACCAACAAAACTTTTGCGGAACTGGTAAAAGAAGTGATTGCTGAAGCCATAGAAAGATATTCCAACAAAGCTCTTGTGCCGGAGAACGAACATGCCAGCTTAGTAAACACGCTCAATGCCAGGTAACAATCAAACCAACAATAACGACATCCCCCCTTTGCCTGCCGCGGGCGTATGGAAAGGCATGAAGATATGTGTGCTGCAGCCGGACTATTCCACTTCTGATGTGGATTATCAAAATTATGACCCGCCAAGGGATCTGTCGCATTTAATACCGGAAGCGGATTTTGACCATGTATCCCTCAACAAGCTTACCACCTACAAGCAGCTAAAAGAGCTGAAGAAAAAGAACTACGACATTTTTGTGAACCTCTGCGAAGGCTATCTTGAATGGGGAGTGCCTTCTATTGATGTGGTATATTTTCTTGAATTGCTGAACCTGCCTTTTACCGGCCCATCTTCGTTGATATATGACCCGCCAAAGGAGCTGATGAAGTATGTGGCCTATACCGAGGGCGTGGGCACGCCGGAATACGCACTGGTTGAGAGCCGGGAACAACTGGAAAGCGCCTGCAAAAACCTGCGCTATCCTTTGTTTGTAAAACCACACAAAGCTGGCGACAGCTTGGGGGTGGACAGCAACAGCCTTGTAAAAGATTTTGCTGAGCTGAAAGAAAAAGTAAGCCTCATCATTGATGAATACGGGCCGATACTGGTGGAAGAGTACATCAGCGGCAGGGAATTTACCGTGATGCTGGCTGCCAATGCCGGTAATAAAGAAGCACCAACGGTATTCCGCCCGGTGGAATATATTTTTCCCGAAGGCTTCAGCTATAAAACCTATTCGCTTAAAACATCGGAGCTGCACCCCAATTCCAATATTCCTGTAAAGGATGATCAAATTTGTGAGCAGCTGAAAACTGCCGCACAAAAAATATTCAAAGCTTTTAACGGCGTGGGCTATGCCCGCCTGGATTTCAGAATGAACGAAAAGAGTGAATTGTTTTTTCTGGAGATCAATTTTACCTGCTCTGTTTTTTATAAGGACGGCTATGAAGGCAGCGCCGATTATATATTAAAATACGATGGCTTTGGGCAGGCGGCGTTTTTAAAGCACATTATCGCCGAAGGCATGGCAAGGCACCAACAAAAGCAGAAAAAGTATTATATAAAAGGCAGCCCTATTGCCGGGTACGGCATTTACGCCGTGCAGGATTTGAAAGCCAACGACCTGGTTTTCAATGGAGAAGGGATGGCCCAGCGCATTGTTACCCGCCGCTACGTGGAGAGCCACTGGAATATTAAACAAAAAGAAATCTTTAGAAAGTACGCTTATCCTCTGAGCAAAGAAGTATTTTTGCTGTGGGATGATAACCCAACCGAATGGGCTCCGCAAAACCACAGTTGTTTACCCAACACCGCCTTTACCGGCCTTAACGTGGTAGCCACACGGGACATCGCCAAAGGAGAAGAGTTGACCCTTGATTATGCCTCTTTCCTGGACGAACACATGGAACCCTTTAGCTGCCAGTGCGGCGCCCCCAATTGTCGTGGTTTTATTACCGGTACCATTGGTAACACGGTAACAGAACGGGAAAGACAAGCCACGAATACTTACTAACACCCACGTCTTTCTGTATTGCTAATCCATCTGTATGCTTTTGGGCAAAGCCTGAAAGGAGATTTATTCTGTAAACCGAATGAAAAGGAGCGTTATGGCAAAGTTTGATATACTGAAGCAGCTTATTGTAAAACATAAATACCGGCTTATTATAACCTATTGCTTATTTACGCTGGAAACCCTGGGCAACCTGCTGCGGTTTTATTTTTTTGGCGAGGCGGTGAATGACCTGATAAAAGGCAGCTACAATGGCTTGCTGGTACTGGTGGGCGTGCACCTGGCCTACCTTACCATTGGTACGCTGCGGCATTTGTATGATACCCGTACCTATACTGCTATTTACACATCGCTTGTTACAAAGCTGCTGAGCCGGTCTTTTGCAAAAGCCAGCTTGAGCCGTATGAGCGCCCACTCCACGCTGGCAAGGGAGTTTGTTGATTTTTTGGAGCAGGACCTGGTGTACGTGATAGAAGCGGTGTACAACCTGGCAGGCTCACTGGTTATCCTGTTATTTTATGATAAACATATTGTATTGATATGCCTTGGCGTGTTAGTGCCCGTTGTTATCAGCAGCTGTTTATACGGCAGGAAGATGAATATCCTGAACCGGCACAAGAATGATGAACTGGAAAAACAGGTGGACGTGATTGCCTCCGGCAACCGCCGCTTTATACACAGCCACTACAGCAACCTGCGGCGCTGGCAGATAAAGATATCAGACAAAGAAGCGCTGAACTTTGGCTTTATGGAGCTGATGGTGCTGGCGCTGATAACCGGCTCATTGCTGCTGCTAAAACAACTGCACACAGCGCCGCTGCTGGCAGGCAGCCTGTTTGGCATTTACAGCTATATACTCAAGTTTGCCTCCGGGCTTGATACTATACCCTATACTATACAGCGGTTGTCTTCGTTAAATGATATTGCAAAGAGGATAGAATTTCAGGAAGAAGCATTACCGGAGGAAGATGTAAAAAAGCTGCCTTACAGGGTTATTGGGAAGGAGGTGAAGATATCGGCGTAGGGATTATTTTCTATGTGTATAATTTGTGTGTTAGTGTTCCTTGTATATCTTCATGACTGCAAATAAGCGAAAGACTGTGGCGGTAATAAATTGAAGTCTGTTCTCAGGCATTTAGGGTTTTTATATTTTTTCGTCTTTTAATTTTTATGGCGTAGCCTATTTCCTTGTCAGCAAAGTATTGGTAAAAATAATCTTCACTAATTCCTGAATGACGCTGTGTCATGCCCCAAAGCGTGTCGATGTCATGATTGATTATTTTTTCTATTTCAAATTCGCCAATAACTTGTTGTACAGGTGAAGATGCATATACAATTACAGTTTTTATTTTATCATTTTTAAAAATTGATTTGCGGAACTCATATTTTTTTGTTCCATCAAATATTTTGTTTGCAAACTCTGGCTTAATTGATAATACTACTTTCATTTTCCAATTGAATGATTTGTAATTTTAATAAAATTCTCCCTGCTTATTTCCCTGAATCCCCTTGGCATATCTAATATGTCAGGAATAATCCCATTTTCATTTAGCCACTTTAAATTAGGTCTTTTTCTAAACGAATAGGCATAAATAAAGTTTACTACAAATGGTGTATCATTTTTTTTATAATTCCAATGTGATTTAAGTTGCTCATCAGTAAACACGCTCCTTTTCCTGCAAGATTTTATAAACGTTGCTTCATCAGGGATATTGTCAATAATAGACTCAACAATACAATAGGTAGTTGCTACACCCTGATAAAGTCCGCCAGTACGATAGAATACAATTATATCGCCCGGTTGCAAATTTCTTACATAAGAACGGGAAATGTAAACTTTACTCAAAGCATTTCGGTGAGGTTCGTTTTCGGTAAAATTAAGAGGCGATTCGGTTCTAAGTATCGAATCAGGAAATAATTCTGTGTGATATTCAGGATAGATTGGGACAATATAAATCCTGCTTCCCTTTGAAATAAAAGGAAATGTTTTTTTTGGCTGTAAAAGATTTATTTTTTGGTTCTTTTCAAAATTTTTAATGTAGACTTTTTCATTGCCAGTCGGTGTTGTTTAAGCCCGTGGAAATAAAATCCCCATTCTTCAAGCAAGGCGATTAATCGTATTTGTTCAGGTCTCTTATCAAAGATTGTTACATAGATTTCTGAGACATGGTATTGGAGTGCATTATCAAAAATAATTTTCAAAAAGCGTTCACCGATTTTAAAACCATTACTTGTTACTTTGAACGTTCCAATTTTCAATCTTTTTTTCTTCTTGAATGAGGGTTCAATGTCCGAATAGTTCTCATTTTCCTCTTCTACTTTTATGTATAAAAATGCCGATAAAATATTATTGCTATAACAAACATAAGCAACTTCATCAGCCTTCTTGTTAAACCATTTCTCAAAACCAACATAGTCCTCCCTAAAACTATCAAAGAAGGAATCTTGAAGGTTAACCTGAGCAAAATCCACTTTCTTTACTGCCAAAACTTTGTAATCTACTAAGTCTGGATTTTCAGCAGTTATCTTTTCAAGGAATTGATCTATTTTAAATACTTTGTCAGCAATACCTAAAAGTTGAGCTTTGATGTGGATTTTTTTATCTTCTGAGATCAATATGTCAACTCTTTCGCAGAAAACCTCATTTAAAATTTTTGTGTCATTTGCGTCATTTGGAACTGTATCAATTTGTTTGCTGACTGTTTCTATGACATTGCTTGTTGGTGCAAGATTCCTGATTAAATTATAGCTGCTGATTTTAACGGCCATTGTTGCAACGGTTTGCGGATCTTGATTGCGGTTAAGTTCCTCAATTGTTGCTGGGTGTATGTATTTTAAATACTTTAGTTTGTCAATCCAATTAAACAGAATACCAATGTCTTGGTTTATAACTTTTGAGGCTTCCCTGTGAATAATAATGTTTGTGTCAAGCAGAACTTTCATTTGGTTGATTTAAAGATGTTAGGTTGCTGACATTAATATAAAACAATATGTAAATATATGCTATTCTTTTTTTTCATTGAATTTAATGTAAACTGAACTCAACAGAAGGCTTCTCTTCAATACAAATATTTTTGCTTGTGCAATATTACGCCTGCCCCATTTCCACAAAAGCCATACTTAACATTTAATTGCCCTTTCAAGACAAGTCCCAAAATATTTTTTCCTCGAAAAATTAAAAGCACACTTTACTCCCCCTTTTCCTCACTTCACTATCATTCCCCGGCACACCGCTGTAATAAATTTTTACGGCCACGGGTATTAAAACATTTTTGCACGAGGTTTTTAATTCAAAACAAAGTATAGCCATGATCAACAAATTTATCAGCGGGCAATCCGGGTTCAGCTTTCACCGGCAATTGCTTACAGTATTTTTATTGGGGGCCAACGGAACAGCGCTGGCGCTGTACGGCTGCTTCCGTTTCATCTTTTTTGACTTTCCTTTTGCTGCCGATGAGAGTATGCTGCTACTGAAATTATCGGGTGCAGCAAGTGCATTGGCTGTAGCTGCCTGGCTGCTGGTATTGCTGGCAAATGTGGCAGAATTTATTTTTAAAAGAAAACAACAACCGGCCTTTGCAAACCGCATAAAAATTGCCGCAACAGTATTGGCAGTATTGACAACGGTGCTGGCACTATCCTGCAAAGCGCCAGTGGTTACGGGCATTAAAAAAGATTTCAATACCGGCCTGTCCACCTCATACACTGCCATGGAACCGGAAAAAGCATTTATCGTGATGAACAATGAAGTGCTGAACCATACCGATATCCCATTGGGCGAAAGCTTTTTGATAGTGAATGATAACATTAAAGGCCTGCAGGAGAAAAACGGGAAAGTAAATGTGGGCTGCTCATTGCAGATAGCTGATGCTGCAGGCAAGCTGCTGCTGGACGAAAAAGACCTTTTTGCAGGGCATGATGAGTTTGATGCAAAAGAGGCGAAGATGCTGAAATGCACCGTAAACACCGGCGAGCCGATGCGGTGGGAAGAAAAGTATAATGTAACGGTAGTGTTTTGGGATAAGAACGGTAATGGCAGGATTGAGAACAAGGTGAGTATACGGAGTATTAATATGCCATAGAAGCTCTACGTAAGAATACAAACAGCAAAGGGGGAGAACAGAATAAGATGAGCATTACAGCATGCACCCGGCAGATTCCTCGTTTCCCGGAATGACAGCCCTTGCATGCAATTAAACAGTTCTTTTATGACTCGTTTTTTTCAGCAGGCGCATTCATCATGGCATCTGCTAAAATAGTATAGCAGGTGGTCCAGGCCGCTTCCACTTCTTTGTTCCAGTCTTTGCCCAGGCCTTTTTCCAGTGTCCACAGCAGGGCATTGCCCACCAATGTATAATGTGCAGGCTTTACGCCGTACCGCACATGGCGCTGCCCCATGGCCGCCATATCGCTGCTTAATTCATTAATATTGTCCAGCCGCATCACGATAGCCGTAAGCATATCCAGCAGCTTCAGGTACTGGCCTTCCATATTTTTTGGAAACATCTTTCTCAATGAAGGATTGTCTGCAAACAACTTGCTGTAAAACAAATCGCCTACCAGCACAGGGTCAATGGCCCTGAATATCTTCCAGCTTTGTTTTACTATTTGCACCTCTTGGGTCGTCATATGGCGGCGGTTTTCCTATACCGCAAATATGAAACAAATTATCCGGCCTGCTGTAAATAAATAAAGCGAAATGATGAAAAGAAGTGTTGAAGGGCAGGGAGCAGATATTTGAATGCGGAGTAGTGCCCAAGCAAAGGGCAGGCAAGCTGCAAAGCTGTATTAATGGTTCTTAAAATTTATTTGCGCCGGGCGTGAAAGAGCTATTGCGGTTCACTTTACATTTTCAACAGTTCAATATCTTTTACCGGCGCTTCGGCAGGAATAATTTTTGCAGCGGTGAAAGCCGGCGGATTTTTGCGTCATAAAAATATCGCCATGCAAAGCACAACCAATATTTCCATCGCCACTGCAGCCGGAATGTTCTTTTTCAGCCCTTCAGAAATTGTAAGGCTGGAAGCCAGCAGCAATTACACCAATATTTATTTTACCAACAAAAAGAAAATGCTCACCAGCAAAGTGCTGAAGGATTTTGCTGCCCTGCTGGAGCCGATGGGCTTTGTGCGTACGCACCGCACCCACCTGGTGAACAGGCAGCACATTGCCTTTGTGAGCCGGGAAGGGAACGTGGTGATGAAAGATGCTTCGGTAGCGGAAATCTCGAGAAGGATGAAAGGCAATGTAATGAAGGTATTAAAGGCAGCAGCATGAAAAACCGCTGCCATCCTGCAGCCATAGCAGGATGCTGGTTCATACCCTTTAAAAGCTACCTAAAGTATAGCCAAATAATACAGGTTTCAGTGTAGGCAGGTAAACAATCCATAGCTAACCGGCCTGCCCGTCTTTTAAAGACGGGCTTTTTTTGAATTATTTTTAAATCACAAAGGCACAAAGGTTTGCACAAAGCTCACAAGAAATATCCTTTGCAGTCTTTCCGCTTCCTTTAGTTGTGGTTAATTAAAACGGCTTCTGAATTACCTGTCAAGCCATTTCTTAAACTCCGGGCTTTTGAGGCGGCTCATGTCTATCTCCAGCTTGTGATTGGGTTCTTTCAAACGGATGATAAGCTTTGAATTTTCCACTGGCTTTACGGACTGCACCGCATCAATATTAATAATGAACTGCCTGTTGGCACGATAAAATTGTTTGGGGTCAAGCAGTTCCTCCACTTCTTCCAGCGTGGTATAATCAAGCATATACCTTTCGCCGTTGAATAGATAAATATAATTGAGCACTTCCTTGCTGAAGCAGGCGATATCCTTGGTATTCACCGGCATCCACTGGTTGCGTACATTGATGATGAACTTTTCTTTGTACCTGGAGGATTGTCCCGGGTTAGCCAGTGCCCTGATCAGCTCGTTAATGCCGGCAGGGGGCGCATCCTGCCTGCTGATGATGGCCCTGCACTTGTCAATGGCTTTCTTTAAATCCTCTTCATCCACCGGCTTCAATAAATAATCCACGCCGTTCACTTTAAAGGCACGGATGGCATATTCATCATAAGCAGTGGTGAATATCACCGGGCATTTTAAATTGAAGTGATTGAAAAGGTCGAAGCTAACGCCGTCGCTTAACTGTATGTCCATGAACAAAACATCCGGCTCTGCATTTTCGCTGAACCATTTTTTCGCTGTCTTTAAGCTGGGCAATACAGTTATCACATCCACATCCGGCGCTGCCGCCGCAATCTTGTTCTGTAATACCTTAGCGATGATCTCTTCGTCTTCGATAATGAGCGCTTTCATATAAAAAGTTTACTGGTTTATCGGGCAATATGTTTTATACCAAAGGAATCTTTATAGAAAAGTATTTTTCATCTTCTTCCACTATTACCGGCCGGCCCGTTAAGTATCCGTACAGCGATCTCAAATTTTCCAGCCCCTGCTTATTGGATGTTTCCACCACGTTCTTTTTTTGCAGGTTATTTTTTATCACCAGGTATTCATCTTCCACAAACATATTTATCACGAGCGGCGATGCGGCATCAATGATATTGTGCTTGATGGCATTCTCCACCATGTTCTGCAAAGTGACCGGTGCGATCTTGTGGTGCAGGTATTCATCCGGCACATTGATATTTACTTCCAGCCCGTCTTTGAATCTTGTTTTTTGCAGGCCGATGAACAGCTTTACAAAGGCTATCTCATCCTTCAGCGGCACGGTTTCATTGTCGCTGCTTTTTAAAATATAGCGGTACAACTTGCTCATCTGCTCAAGGAACCTGCCCGCCAGCTTCTGGTCTGTTTCTATCAGTCCCGATAATGAGGTGAGGGAGTTGAACAAAAAATGAGGGTTCAGCTGCTGCTTCAGGCTTTCATACAGTACGATGGCCTTTTCTTTTTCCAGCAACTGTGTCTTGCTCTTTAATTCTATCACCTGCTGCTGCTGGTGCAGGCGGTAGCGGTACATAAAATAAACCGCAGCAATAAAAGCAGTGCAGAGCAGCGTGATGAACCACCAGCTTTTGTAAAACGGTGTGGCAATATGTACCTGCAAAACCGTTTCCTTTGTCTGCCAGCTTTTATCCTTTGCCAGCGCTTTTACCCTGAAGGTATAATTGCCCGGCGGCAGGCTGTTGTAAGAGGCTTCAAAATTATTGCCTGCCACTATCCAGGTCTTTTCCGCCCCTTCCAGTATGTACAGCATATCATAAGGCGATGCTTCATAATCTGCCAGCAGGCCAAATTTTACCAGCAAGCTGTTCTCATCCGGCGCCAGTGAAATTTTATTATTGCCCGGCAGTAATTTTTCATTGCTGCCCACGCTGAGGGTGCTGATGATGGGCTCTGTATTTACCGAATATGCTTTTAACCTGCCGGGAAAAAATTCCACCAGCTCATCGGCCACATTACAAATGATATTGCCGTTGGCCAGCGTGGTCATAAAATTGGTGTAGGTATAATTGTTCTCGCTGAGCGGCAAAGAGAAATTATAAAAACTGTTGAGCAGCGGGTTATACACAGAGAACTGGTTGTAGCTGGCCGTCCATACTTTATTGCTGCTGTCAACACTTACAGCCATGGTGTGGTCCATCACCAGGCCGTCATACTGCCGCCATTGCTGGTATTTTTTTTCCGCAGGGTTATAAAAGAACAAGCCATCCCCCTTTTTCGCTATCCACAAATTCCCGGTCTTATCCGCCGTCATGGCTGCATAAAAACCATTGCTGCCATCCTTTTCTGACGAAGCAAATTTCACCGCCACCAGGTCGTTTCCTTTTGCATAGCTCATATAGTCGGGGCCATTTATCAGCCACAGGGTATCGTTGGCGCCTTTGGTCAAATACACCATCAGTATCTGCACATTGTCTTTAAGTGTAAAACCGGTCTTGTACTGCAATGGGGTTACCTGTTTACTGCGGAGGTTGTAAATGAAAAGCCGGTAAAAGTCTGTGCAATACATTAATGAATCATTCATCATTACGGCATCTGTCAATGAAATCGAATCGGGTAGCGCCGGTATTATAAAAGGCTTGAAACTGCCTGCACCTTCTTTTACCCACGGCCCATGATTGGTGAACATCAATATGCGGTCTTTAAAGAACAGCATTTTATTGGTATGCTCCGGGTAAAAGCCGGCTTTGTTCACCGGCATTTTATAAAAATCGTAGCTTATGATCTTTGCTGTGGCAGGATCGTAATGTAATAGCCATCTCCTGGTGGTGGTCACCCACCAGCTGGAATCATTTTTATCTTCGCTTACAAACTCAATGGCCGGGCTGGGCTTGCGGAAGAGGCTGTCTGCAAAATGGTGCACTTTATAAAAAGAATGGTTCGTATTGCACCTTGAAATGCCGCCTACTGTTCCTATCCAGAGGGTACCGTCGTTTTCCTGCATGGCCGTCCAGAAAAAATCACCGGCAATGCTCAGGCGGTCGTTTTTATTGTGGCTTACCTTCTGTACTTTATTGCCGTGCAGGTAATCAATGGCCATTATCTCGTAGCCCCATGTGCTTATCCACAATACATGGTTGTTGTCTTCAAAAACAGTGGCTACATAATGGAGCTTTTCAAACTCTTTTGGCTGAACAATGTATTTTATTTTCTTAGTTACTGCATCAAAACCTACCAGCCGCTTTTTTTTATTATCAGCATACCAGTAGTGGCCATACGTGGTAGCACAGAGCGCCGAAGCGCTTTTGGATGCAAACAGCACTGTATCGCTGTTGTTTTTATACGAAGTGAATTTTTTAAGCACCTTGTCGTAATACAACATTCCCACGGAGCAGGCAAGCCAGATGCCTTTACTATCCGGTGTTTCGGCCATTCCGTTCTTATTTACCCAGGCATCATTGCCGGGATATGCTGAGCTGTCGGCCAGCGGCGCTGTTTCAAAACTGTCGGCTTTGGCATTATAGCGTATAAGCCCGGTGCGGTTGCTGGCCCATATCACGCCATCTTTGTCACACAGCATATTCGTAATGCCCGGCCAGTCCTGCTCACCGGGTGTATGGTAATTCTTAAACTTATTCTTTCCCTGGTCGTAGCAAAAAACGCCTTCATCAGTAGCGCCCCATATATTGCCGCTTTTATCTTCTGCCAGCTTGTGCACCGTGTTATTGGGCAATGAATTTTTATTTCTTTCTTTCCTGAAAACATAAAAGTGGGCGCCATCATACCGGTTAAGGCCATTGTAGGTACCAATCCACAGCAGCCCCCTGCTGTCTTTTAAAAAGCAGTTCACAATATTATAGCTGAGGCCGTCTTTTACAGTAAGGTGATGGAATACCAGGTCGGGCTGTTGTGCACACAGCCGAAGGCTAGCCAATACGCAAATAACCGGGAATAGTTTTTTCATGCGCTGTATGCAAACTAAACCGCTTTGATGGTTTTTGCAAGTTTAATTGCTTCACCTGCGCAAATACGCATTGAAGTGCAGGAAAGAAGAATTGGAATGCAGGAAAAGGAAATTAAAATGAATTAAGAGATGGCACGCTGAAGCGCAGGGTTAACAGAGGAAAAACATAAATAATTCAAGTTGCCTCTAATACCCCCTCACATTTTTTCCTTCCATGTAATTCATGAAAGCCCTGTTGCATACACGGTTGCCGCCGGGCGTGGGATAGTTGCCGGTAAAATACCAGTCGCCGGTGTTGGTAGGGCAGGCTAAATGAAGCTTGTCAATGGTTTGGTAAATTACATTTACAGGAATGTCCAGCGCTTTGGGTGTAATAAGCGCTGCTATTCTATTTGATATCTCTTCAAGTGAAAATGGCTTGTAAATTTTTCTTACAAGGTTCTCTGTATGCAGTTGGTTGGTGCGCTGCAGCTCTTTGCATTCGGCCAGTATCTCATCCAGCAATGCCGACTGCCCGGTTTCCTGCAGCAGCTCAACCGCTGCCCTGAAAGCCACGAAGTCGCCCAGCTTGCTCATGTCAATGCCATAGCAATCGGGATAACGTATCTGCGGCGCTGATGAAACAATGATGATGCGTTTGGGCCTGAGCCTTGACAGCATTCTTACGATACTTTCCTTTAAAGTGGTGCCCCTTACAATAGAATCATCTATCACTACCAGCGTATCTTCATGGGGCCGCACGGTACCGTAGGTAACATCGTACACATGCTGCACCATTTCATTGCGGCTGCTGTCTTCAGTAATAAAGGTCCGCAGCTTTACATCTTTGATGGCCACTTTTTCCACCCTTACTCTTCGGTTCACCATCTCCGTTAGTTTGTCTGCCTCCACATTATTTCCCCAGCTTAGTATCTTTTCGATCTTCACCTTGTTCAGGTAATCTTCAGCACCTTTTACCAGGCCATAAAAAGCGGTTTCTGCCGTATTGGGTATAAAGGAGAAGATGGTATTCTTTAAATCATAGTCTATTGCTTTCAGCACCGGTTCGCTCAGGTGATAACCCAGCGCCGACCGCTCTTTATAAATTTTTTCATCACTGCCGCGGCTGAAATAGATCCTTTCAAAACTGCAGGCCTTTCTTTCTTTCGGTTCTACTATCTGCTCCACGCTGTAGCTTCCGTCAGCATTTGCAATAAGAGCACAGCCCGGCATCAGCTCTTTCACTTCGTTCTCGCCTACATTAAAAGCGGTTCTTATAGCAGCCCGTTCACTCGCTGCCACTATCACGTCATCGTTTGCATAATAATAAGAGGGCCTTATGCCATGTGCATCCCTCATTACAAAAGCGCTTCCACTACCCACCAGGCCGCAAAAATTAAAACCACCGTCAAAAAGCGGCACGGCTTTCTTCAGCAACTTTACCAGGTCAGGGCATTGCGGTGAGGCTTCATCTGCCTTTACCAAAAAATGATGCAGCACTTCCATCATTGCCGCCAAATCGCTCTGGCGCTGGAACTGCCCGGGATCAATATTTACGAGGCTGAATAATTCTTCTGTATTCACCAAGTTGAAATTGCCTGCCAGCGCCAGGTTCCTTGCAGGAATGGTATCCCGTTTAATAAAAGGATGGCAAAATTCCACGTTGTTCTTTCCCTGTGTGCCGTAACGCAGGTGGCCCAGCAGCAATTCACCCAAAAAATTCAGGTGCCCCTTCATGAGGCCGGGATGATTCTTGATATCAGGCTGGTATTTTTCCAGCTCTTCAATCTCTTTGCCCACCTGCTGAAACACATCTGCAATAGGCTGGTTGGCGCTGCTGCGGAGGCGCTGCATAAAAGGATAGCCCGGTTCTACATTGAGTTTGACAGAGGCAATACCGGCACCATCCTGCCCGCGGTTGTGCTGCTTTTCCATCAGCAGGTACAGTTTGTTGAGGCCGTATAGCGCTGTGCCGTATTGTTGTTGATAGTAACTGAAGTTTTTGCGAAGGCGAATGAAAGCAAGGCCACATTCGTGTTTTATTGCGTCGCTCATGGTGTGGTATCAGGGAGCAAAGTTAATTCATTGCCGCAAGAAAAAACCCCGGCAATACTGCCGGGGCTGATTATCTTCTGTTTTCGTAAATTTTTAAAGGCCACTTACGCAAATACCTATCTGCCAGGGCTTAATATCCGGCCCGGCGCCGTCTTTCAGCAATGATGAGAGCTGGTAAGTGCCCACCAGCGACCAATGCCCGATACCCACCCTTGCCGTGGCTACAATACGGCTGCTGCCGAAATAATATTTCTTGCTTTGCTTTTCTATATAAGGATTTAAGGTAGTACCATATTTATCTTCTAATGTTTTTGCCTTAGTATGCACATTCAGCAGGGTACCCACTTTAAGGCCCAGGGCAGCCTTCCAGCTTTTATTTTCTTTTTGGGGGCTGAACATATAGCGGAGCTCCACAGGCACTTCGAGGAAAGCGGTAGCCAGCTTGTATTTTTTAAAATGATTGGCAGAATCAAGATTGATGAACGGAAGCTGGGTGCTGGTGGTGGAAGTGATGTCCACTTCTGTTTTGCTGAAGAAAATATTGCTCCAGTTCATGCCAAGGCCGAAAGCAACACTCCAGTGAGGGTCTGTTTTAAATGGCTTGTCAAACATCAGCGCAAAGCCTATTCCCCGTGAAAAACCACCCATCCGGCTGCTGATGCTGTCCGGCGCTCCTGACCAGTGGTCGCTGGTAAGCTGGAGCATGATATGGTCACCCGGGCGGTCAATCACCTTCTTTTTCCAGTCTTCTTGTTGGGCAAATATGATAAGCGAACAGGCGGAGGCAAAAACGGTAAAAATTACTTTCTTCATAATGCATTATTAGCGAACAAAAATATCCTGCAACAGGGTTAATGAAAGGTTAAATGAATTTCAGGGATTGCTACTGCTTCCCTTTGATTTATTCGTCTTTTGCAATACCCTTTTTGAATTTGGCTGCAAATTAAGTTTAAAAAAACGGAAATAGAAAGCCGGCCATTACAATATTTGAATGCTTGCCGCCCGAATTTGCAGGCCGGGGCCGGCGGATTATCCTCAACCTTAGTTTTTATGACTTCATGGCCAGCCAAATAAATCCATGCATTATGTATACTAAATGAGTTTCTTTATATTCGGGATATGTTTCCCGGTAATTTTTAAAAAACAGCCGGCAAAAAAGAATCATTCCTTGCCGGCCACTGCATAATTAAAATTTTAAAAACAAAAGTTATGAATACACAAATTGGTATCACTCCCGAACATCTTTCCGAAGGCGCAAAAATTCTCAGCGCTTTTTTAGCTGATGAGTTTACATTGTATTTAAAAACGAGAAATGCCCACTGGAATATTGAAGGGCCGGATTTTCATGCACAGCATAAGTTTTTTGAATCGCAGTACGAGCAGCTGGATGAAATAATGGATGAAGTGGCAGAAAGGATACGCTCGCTCGGGCATTATGCACCGGCAACGCTTAAAACCTATCTTGAACTAACGCACCTTACCGAACAAAGCCGTGAGAAGAATGACAGCGCCGGTTTTATCAAAGAGCTGGTGGTTGATCATGAAAGCATCATTATCAGGATAAGGGAAAGCATCAATCATTTCGCCGATGATTTAAACGATGCCGGCACCAGCGATTTTATCACCGGCCTGCTGGAAGCACATGAAAAAATGGCCTGGATGCTGAGGGCACATTTGCGGTAAACCTACCTGTAAAAAGATATCATAGCAGATAGCTGGTACAAATTGGTACCGGAATACTTTGCTATTTACAACATGAATTATTAAATATTACATAGCTGCCTGCTGAGAAAAATTACAATTCTATTTTAATAACTGGTATGCAAAAGAATCGGTACTGGTAATTGTTTATAAAAAGATGTAAGCAGTACCAGGGATTAACTTGTCATGGCATATTGGTTCTTATGTGTACTTTTAACTGCCCGGCATAAGAGCAATTCCTGCCTTCTTTTGATCCATGAATCCTTCCGGTGATTTATCTGAATGTTAAATATTCTTCTTCAAAAGGCTTTTCCTGCTGCAGATTAAAAAAACGGCTGTTTTTTTAATCTGGTTTTAACCCGGAACAAATGATGAGTCCCCACTTTGCATTCTATCGGTGTAAAAGACACAATGATAATACACCTCAATAATGTTAACTAATTTTTTAGAGGTATGATCTCTGTAATTATCCCGGCTTTGAATGAAGAAAAAACCATTGCACAGGTGGTGGAACTTGTCAAAAAACCGGATAAGGTTTCAGAAGTGCTGGTGGTAGATGATAAATCTATGGACAATACAGTGGAAGAAGCAAAAAGAGCCGGCGCAAAAGTAATAACCAGCACCAAGCTCGGCAAGGGGTCTTCTATGCAGGAAGGCATTTTGTATGCGAAAAATGAGCTGGTTGTTTTTTTAGATGCAGATATCACCACTTACCCGGGTAACGTGGTGGAGCTTTTGGCCGAACCACTGCTGGCCGGCAGGGCTGATTTTGTAAAATCATGTTTTTCACGGCAGGCGGGCAGGGTGACTGAGCTTGTCGCCAAACCGCTTTTGTCAATCCTTTACCCCGGCTTCCCGGTTTTCTGGCAACCGCTCAGCGGCATGATCGCAGGTAAAAAAGAATTTTTTGCAAAAGTGAATTTTGAAGAAGGCTATGGGGTTGATATCGGGTTACTGATAGATATGTACCAGATGAATGCACGTATTGAAGAAGTAAGTATAGGGCATATAGAGAACAAAATGCAACCACTGGAGCAGCTTGGTAAAATGTCGAGGGAAGTGGCAGCGGTTATCTTAAAAAAATCCAAAAGCAGGGGCGCCGGTAATTTTGAAACGCTTGAATATATACAGCTCATCAGGGAGCAGATGGAATTTGCTATAAGAGAAACGTCAAAGTCACTGAAAAAAATAGCTGTATTTGACATGGATCATACATTGCTGCGGTCAAGCTTTATTTATACCGCTGCCGAGCAGTTTGGATTTAAAAATGAGCTGATAGAGATCGTCACTTCACAAACCAATCCTTTTATCCGGACAAAACAAATAGCCCGGCTATTAAAAGGAAGAAGCATCAGCGACCTGTTACATATTGCAGATTCAATTGAAATAACAAAGCATACTGCAGAGATTGTACATTCACTAAAACGCAATGGCTTTATTACAGGAATTATTTCAGACAGCTATGACTGTATTACCAATCACCTGAAAAATAAATACTCCTTTGATTTTTCGCTTGCGAACGAGCTGGAATTTTCCAGGAGCGTTGTTACCGGTGAGGTCAAGATCCCTTCTTTTTTCCTGCCGCATGATGGCAGCGCCTGCAATCATGATTACTGTAAAACACATGCGCTGCTGCACATTTGCAGAAGCTTTGATGTAAAGCTTACCGATACGCTTGCTGTCGGTGACAGCGAAAATGATATATGCATGGTGAAAAAATCCGGCATTGGACTATCGTTCTGTTCAACCAATGCCCTGGTAGATTCCGTGGCTGATGTTGTGATAAAAGAACCGGATTTTAATTTAATACTGCCCATCCTGAGCTTGCAATAATGATGATGGATTGTTCCCGTTTATAAGCTATATTCACATTGCTTTTGGCATGCGTGCAGGCTGGCAAGATTTTAAAAGAAGCTAATGAGCAGAGAAGTTGAAATAAAAATACCTGCAGACCAATCTTTAATTGAAACAAACAATTTAGGAGAGTTCATCTGGTGGTCAGCCCACCTGGGCATTGGCTATGAGCAGCTTTTATCTGTTATAGACAAGGTTGGAAATAAGCCGGAAGATGTGCGGAAGTATATATTGCAGCACCGGGCCGATTGCCGGCAGTGAAACCGGACGCATGTTTTAAAAAATCTTATGATCACCTCACAGTAAGCACAGGCCAGGAGGGATATCTCTTCCAAAGCCAGTCAGCAAAAGAAAAGGAATGCCTTTGTGCCCGGTCCTGCTTTTCAGGATTCAGGATCACTATATTAAAATCTTCTTTTTCGCCGAGGGTGTACAGGGCTTCACTGATGTTGTTTCCGGCAATCATATCCAGCTCGATGTCTATACTGCAATTTTCCCTGATAATGGCATAGCATTTCCGCAGGTACTGCTCCACTTCAGCGTTATTTTTAATTTCTTCAATTCCCAGCAGTTTAATCTTTGCCTTGTACCCTGCTGCGATATAAATGCCATAGATCAGTTTTTTAACCGGAAGAAAATTTGTGACCGGGATAACGATAGATTTAGGTTTTCCAAATTCATTGTTGGTTGGGATAACGAATACGGGTATGTTTGTTTCCCCGGCGATCTGCCCGGGATCAATTTGAAATTTCGGATACCAAAGCCGGTTGTCCTGTCCCACAACGATCAGGTCAAACTTTTCTTTTCCTGCTTTATCTGTAATTGCTCTTGATGGTTTGTCCCGGCTAACGGTGTAAGTGTGGCTGCCATTCCTGCAATAGCGGCTAATAAAAGAAAGAGACTTCTCTATTTTTTCGCGGCATTCCTGTTCGTCATTGTCAGTCACATTGCCCGCCTTTAAAAAATTTCCAAAGTGAGCATATAACCTGGGGGCATCTATAAACAGGAGATGAATATTGCATTGAAACTGCCTTGAAATGTCAACGATCCTCAAAAGCAATTTGGATGAGTCTGCACGGATGTCAACAGGAACCAGTATTTTATTGAAAAGCTTCTGCATAATAGTTTTATTGATATAACAAGCCGGATGAGAAGCGGTATCCGTGTAAAAGCAAATGAAAAAACTGCTACCGGTTAAGCATAGCAGTTTTTATATAACCCTCTGAGAAAAAACACGATTAACACATACAAGATGGCGCATTGCTATTAAAGAGACATTAAAATGCGGTTAAAGGTTATTAAAAGACAAAATATTCGGAAGGTTTATCCTGAAAAAAGTGCCTGCGGAAAGGCTTGATTCCACTGAAACGGTTCCTTTATGCAAGGCGATGATCTTTTTTGCCAGTGTCAGGCCCAGGCCAAAGCCCGACCTCTGCAGTGCAGAGCTTGCACGGAAAAAAGGCTGGAAAATATTTTCGATATCTGCTTCGCTTATGACATCGCCTTTATTAAAAATTTCGATTGACACAGATGCTTTATCAAAGAATGCGGTCACAGCTGATCTTTTATCATCAGAATATTTGCACCCGTTTTCAATAATATTCTTTATTGCAATGTATAAAAGGTTGCTGTTTCCAAAAACAGTAAGCAGCTTTTCATCGTAAGGCAGCTCGTTAACATCAATATGGATTTTATAATGCGGGTTTTGCTTTTGAAGATCGGAAATGGCTTTAAACAATACTTCATCAAGGCGGACTTCCTTCAATTCAATACCGCCTTCAGAGCCGGCTTTTGCCAGGTCAAGAAGTGTATGTGTTAACTGCTGGAGTTCTTTTATGTCATCATAAATGCTGGTAAGTACGGTGCCGTATTCGGCCGGCGATCTTTCTTTTTGAAGCGCTACTTCCAGCTGGCTTGATACGGAAGTGAGCGGCGTGGACAGCTCGTGCGAGGCATTGGAAATAAACCGCCGCTGTGTATCAAAAGAATCCTGCAGCCTGTCAAGAAGGTTATTAAATGTTGCCCCCAGCCTGCTCAGCTCATCCCCGTTGGCATCCGTATTGATGCGCCTTGAAAAATTATTGGCTGTAATCAGGTTAACCTCTTTTGTTATCTGGGCGATGGGCTTTATAAGTGATTTTGCGAAAATGATGCCTGACAAAAATGATAATACAACGGAAAGGCCGAAAGAGATCGCCAGGATCTTTTCCAGCTGCTTCAGGTATTCCTGCCCATCATAGTCTTCTGCTGCTGCTACAACAACATAGCCGGTATTGTCGTCAATTTGATACACTGCAACAGCTTTTTTGCCAAGCTGTTCAAATGAATAATCACCGTTATTTTTTGCCTGTTCAATTATATCGGCAGATAAATAAAGGGAATCGCCGGGCTTATCAGCATATAAATAGCGGTGCCTGCCTTCCAGGTCGGTGATGGTAATGCTTTTATTATACAGGGAAGCAACTGCAACAGCGTCCATGCGTTTTAATATTGTGTAGCTGCTGTCCTTGATATCAGCATATACTCTGAAAGTGGTGAGCGCCCTGTTTTTAAGGCGGGTAGTAAATAAAATATCCCTTTCATTTTTGCTGAAGAAATAAACAGCTATGCTGATGATTGTAAACAGCAGCGTGACAATCGTTGAATATAAAAGAGCTATTTTATAGCGGATGCTCATTAGCTATTTTTCTTTCATTATATAACCCATTCCCACCTGTGTATGTATCAGCTTCATATCAAAATCCTTCTCTATCTTGTTGCGTAAAAAACTTACATACACGTCAATCACGTTTGTCCTGATATCAAAATCCAGGTCCCAAACTTTTTCGGCAATATCAGCTCTTGATACTACCCGGTTGCGGTTGCGCATAAAATATTCCAGCAGCTGAAATTCCTTTGCAGTTAAATTGATTTCCCTGCCCCCGCGGGTTACTTCCTTGCTGTCCAGGTTAAGCTCCAGGTCGGCTATCTTAAGGATATTACCGGTTGGAAGCTGCTGGTTCAAAGTGCGCTTTAAAAGCGCCCTCATGCGCACGAGGAGCTCCTTGAATTCGAATGGCTTTACGAGGTAATCATCAGCACCGGCGTTAAATCCTTCGATTTTATCGTCAGTGGCATTCAGCGCAGTAAGCATGATCACCGGTATGTGCTGGTTGCATGCCCGTATCTTCTTGCATAATTCATAGCCATTGAGCAATGGCAGGTTAATATCCATTATCACCAGGTCAAAATTCCCTGTTTCAAAACGCCGGAACCCGATAAATCCATCGTATGCAGTTTCTACTTCATAATCCAGTTCCGTCAATCCTTTTGCCAGCGTATCTGCTATTTTTTTTTCGTCTTCAACAATGAGAACACGTATGGATGCCATTTGGTAAAGTTATCTTATATTTTTAGTATTCCCGGCAGCTGCTGCAGCGCTGCCTGAGTGCTGGTTGCATTACCCGTTGGGAAAACTGAGCACCGGTACAGAAGAGTGGTTTACGATTTGCTGCGTATAAGGCCCCACGAAAAAATTCTTCCATTTGTAATCAAGCGTTGCATTGATGGCAATAAGGTCGGCACCAAACAATTCAGCCAGTTCCAGCACCTTTGTTGCCACATTGTTGCAGGTGTACATTTCAGTAGTATAGGTAACGCCCAGTTTTTTAAGCGATGAAATTATTTCATGCAATTCATTTCTATGCGCTGCCAGTTCCTCAAGCTCTCCCAGGCTGCACATGGCGGCGATATGAAAGCTGCTTTTCCTGGAAATAAATGGTTTTAGAAAATTATACTTTTCCCTTAGCTCATTTACCGGCCTTGCAGGAAAGAGGATCTTATCAAACTTAAAAGCAGTGATGTGTCCCGGTATGGTGAGCACCGGTAAAGATGAATGCTTGATCACATTAAAAGCAGTGGACCTGTTTAAAAGCTCTTTCAGGCCATGGGTGCCTTTATTGCCCATGATAATAAGATTGGCAGCAACGGCATTGCCTGTTTTGCAAATTTCTTCATAAGCCACCCCGGCAGCCAGGTGTGTGTGTACTTTTATCTCGTGCTCAGCCAGCACCCGTTCGTAAATATTATAAAGCTGGCTGCGGGCCTCCTGCTGCATATCGGTGGCCATTACAGCGGCAGAAATGCCGGGCTCGGGAGCAACAGCAACCACGTATTGCGTTTCAATAACGTGCAGCAGGTGCAGGGTAGCCTTTTTCTTTTTACAAATATCTATCGCCGCCTTAAGTGCATTGTTGGATGTATTTGAAAAATCTGTTGGTACTAAAATGTTTTCTATTGCCGGCGCCATTAACCCTTTTTTGCAAAGGTCACATAAGCAGCTAATTCTGGGATTAAAGAGAGATTAAAAGAGGATTAAAATTGAAGCTAAGCCAAAGTAGCCAAATGCTGTTGATATAATATGCCTGTAATAAGGAGCAATTAAATTTATATGAGCAAATACTGGCAATATCAAGAGTGTTATTCCTGCAATATTGCTGCAAGAGCAAAAAGCTCCCCAAATGTTGCGTATTCTCCCGGAAATAAGTAAAAGCAACTGTCCCGCAGAGCTGGATACGGCTGGTCTGCAACAATCATTATTTATACATAAAACC
>JBEHYP010000047.1:0-27034 GCA_048498115.1 Bacteroidota bacterium
TTTCCTCGCAGTACCTGACCAAGGTGCCCGGGACGGCCTGTTTCGCGCGTATTCTTTACTGTGCTTATGAAAAATATTCAGAAAAAAGCTGAATACAGCTCCCATAAAAAACATCATGATGCAGCCGCCGAGCACACCAAAATTTATATAAGCATCACCAACAGAACTTAACCCCATAGAAACGCCTTTTTTAAGCTGCAAACCGGAATATTTCATGAAAATTGTTCTGTCTCCGGCGTTAAGCTTATTCGGTGCAATTATCCTTGGTAAAAAAGCCGCTTCCAGTATTTGGTAAAGCTCTTCCCCTTCAGCAAAAGGCACCCTGTCCGGCACGGTTTGCATAATATTGGTAACTATAAAGCCCTGGTTGATCCTGAGGTTGCTCTCGGCAAGGTTTTGATAATTAAAGATCCCGCTTTGCTGCTGCTTTTTATTATATACCTCTTCAAACGTTTCCAGGTTGCCCTCTCCTTCCCCTCCCCAGGCTATTTTCCTGTAATCGGATTTTAATTGCTGTATTATTATTGCAAGCACTACAAATAATGAAGCAACGATAATTTTAAGTTTTATTCCCGGCTTATATTTAATCGCCACTACAAAACCAATCATAATTATCCAGGTAAGTAAATCGTGGAACATGGCCCTTGCCAGCGATGAGACCAAAATGGAAGCAAAGACCAGTATCAGGGCCCCGACCTTCAATTGCTTTTCTCCATATATCAACATAAACGCCCCGATAAATTTAAAGCTGCTCAGCAGGTAAAAAACAAATCCCAAATCGGAAGAAAAAAAACCGGAAACAAAGCTCGAGACAAATCCTATCCCGATAAATATAAATGGCAGGTCACCGGAACTATCAACAAATCTTTTTATTGCTGCCTGGTCCAGCACTTCCCCCCTGTATCTTTTGTTGTCAAGAAAATGAAGTCCAAGTATGAAAAGGCATACTGCCGGCAATACATACCCGAAATATTGCTCTTCCGGGATTTTCATCCGGTATTCATTTCGCTGAAAGCTATCGAGCCCATTGTATGCAAACAGGGGCCCTAAAAACATTTGCAGGCACATAAAGGCACCTGCCAGGTAACGTATGGGTAAAATCTTGCCAACAGCATAAAATAATTGCAAAAACTGGTGAATGGTAATACACAAAGCCAGGTAACTATAAATGCTAAGATCCAGCCAAATCACCCTGATTACGAAAATAGTGCCCAAGTAAAAAAACCAGGGGAAGTTTATTTTAATATGTGGTGATGGATTTTCCAAATGTCAAAAACAACAGGTATGAATGTCTTTTTGTTTAAACCGGGCCTTCATGAAAGCGAACAGGAGATTAAAGCTAGCTGATGGCTTTTATATTCTGGATTAATAATTCTTTCCCGCAATCGAATATACCTTCATATACTTTTTCCTGCAATGAAAGTGGCCGCAAAGGCTGAAACTTATCTGTAAACTTAATAACAGTATCTTCTGATAAAAAAGCAGCCCAGGCACTGAACGTGCTTCCCGGTGCCATTACTATTATTTTACTCCTGCCCAGCAGCAATAAGTCTACAATATCGGGCTTGCTTTGCGCCACTTCGGTTGCCGGCAATTGTAAAATGTTCTTTATCTCATGTCCATAGCCGTCAGTAAAAACAGTGGCAGCAAGCGTTTTACCATTTATCTTTCTTATACCTGTTATAATATTGATATAATATGCTTCAGGTGCCCTCACATGCCCGCCAACAAATTCTTCCCCCGCGGCCAGTTTCCTGAAATCACCCAGGCGTATATGCACTCCTATTACAGGAGCCTGGTACCGGGCAAACTGCTCCTTGATATTTTTTTTCAGCATATCCCAAAGCAGATCTTTCACCAGTTGCCTGTGCTCCATCAGCTTCCCGAAATAGTCATGATAAGCAGGCATTTTTTCAAACCAGAAAACACGGCCCTGCAACTCACAAGCATCCACCGCATGGAGGAAAGGTTCATATATTGTTTTCCATTGCCGCCTGCGCCTCCAAACCTTTGCCTTATCTATCCATTCAGGAAGAATATTTTTTTGAAAAGCAAAATACCCGGTGTAATTGCGTTTGTTATTCCACGCTTTAAGATAGGGGCGAACTTTGATTTGATGATAGCCGGTTACGATAAACGGCAGCCGGTTGATTTTTGCAAAAACTGCTGCATGCATCAGAGGGAATAACTGATTGCCCAAACCTGCCTTTGGCAATTTACATACGACTATTGAACTTTTCATTCTTCTTTACGGATTCCAACAATGCATCCAAAATCCCTTTGTGAGACTGCAACTGGAATTTACCTGCAATGGAATGCGAATATTCACCAAAAGCAATTTGTTTTTTCCTGTCAGCCATTAATCCTTTAATCAGTTTTGCCAATTCCGGGATGTTGCCAAACGGATAAGCATATCCATTCCTGCCTGTCTGCACATCATCTGTTTCGCCATAGCTGCCGCACCTGTCGCTCAGGATTACAGGCAACCCCATCATAACCGCTTCGCTGATAGCTACAGAATGAGGCTCCATACGGGCGGGGTGAACATATAAATCCGCAGCAGCATAATATGAGGGCAATGCTTCAATATTTACAAACCCCAAAAAATGAGCTTTGGAAAATTGCAGTTGCGCCGCATGGTTTTTCCATTGCTCCATATTTTCACCCGATCCTGCTACTAGTAAATGCGTCTTAATATTTTCCTTTTCCAGCAGTTGCATGGCGCTGATGATATGGTCCTGGTTTTTCCAATCAACCAGTTTGCCAACTACTATCATTGCAAAATCATTATCAGCAAGTTTCAATAAGTCCCGCTGCTGTTTTCTCAATATCGCCTTTGCCGGGTACCTGCTTTCATAAAATTCCCTGTCAATAGGGTAATGCATACGCTGGAATTTATTCGACGGTACTCCATAATAATTATAATATGATTCATTGGCATTGCCAACAGTGAGAAAAAAATCCGGTTTTTTGAAATACCGTTTCAGAAAGAAATACTTCAGCGTCCGCTTTAGTTTACTTTCATGGTGCCTTAATTCGCTATCGGAGATGTAAGCCAGCAGCTTTTTATTATTGACTGCCCATTTATAAGTGCGCCGCTGCAATTTTTGATAATACCCGTAAGTAAAAACTATATCGGGATCAAAATTTTGCAAGGCAGCCTCCACAGGCGCATCAAGATTACTGTCTGCCTGCAAAACCTTATCGCCATTCAAGAATTCATGCTGGAATTTATCAAGGGCGAGGTTGCCCCATGATATTTCCTGCTTAAAGTTTTTATCTATATACCTGGCCAATCCCAGCTTTGAAGCAAAAAAAACTTTCAGTGTTACCCGTTCATTTTTTGCGAAGCTTGCATATTGGGGGCAAAAGTGCTGAATGGGATGGGATATTACTATTGCCAGTTTTATTTTATCAGCCATTAGCGATTGATTCCATTACTTTATCCAATGCAGGTTGAAACACTTTTTCAAAATTCAATTTCTCTTCAAAACTTTTTCTGGCGGCATGGCTCAAGCCATCATACAATTCCAGTATTTCTGTAATTACCTGTTGTAAAGACCGCGTTGTTCCGCTGGTAAACTTAACCCAGTTATATTCCTGCAGGTATTTCCTGAACTGTTCCGAATCATAAATTATCACAGGCAAACCACAGGCTGCATATTCATAAATTTTATTGGATGCAGTTCCCTGCGCAAGGCTCACCATATCTGTTTTCATATTAATACCCAGCCCGATGTCGCAATTTGTGGTAACAGCCTGTAATTCGCTGTACGGCCCAATGCCCATCCATGATATTTTTTCGGCAACGCCCGAATCTGCAGCCAGTTGCCCAATCGTTTGTTTATAGTCATCGGCAACTGACCCTTTCAAAACAAGGCGCAGCGAAACGCCGTTTATATTTTCTTTTAATAAAGGCAGCATTTCTTCAATAGCCAGTCCCCTACCAATAAATCCCTGGTAAATAATATTAATGACCTGTTTATGCCCTGCAGCCCTGCCCTTATAACGTTTATATACTTTTAAAGAAGGATAGTTGGGAATAATAAATGTTTTTATTGCAGCCGGAACACCGGGATAGTATTGCAGCCTTTCCTTTGACGGCAATGAAAAGAAAGCTATATGCTTCATCGCCGCAGCCTCCCTGTATGCAGCCATGCCCCCGACAGAATATTTTTTGATTTGCTTTTTATCGGGCATGTCATGATTATGGTACCAGATTTTTTTGCATACATTGAAATGCCTGAAAATATAATAGCCATACAATGCGATAGGATCATACAGCAGCAGCAATCCTGTCTTTTTATTGGCCGAATATTTTAAAATAGTAAGCGTAAATTTCAAGAACCCCCATATTTTCCTGTAAACCGGCTCCTTTTCCATTTCTCTTACAGGCATTTTCCTGCCGATTTTTACCAGCTTTACGTTTGCCGGAAAAGGATAATCTGCCGTGCTGTTGTTCCTGCTGATAACAACAACCTGCTGAAACCGTTCAGCAATATTGATTACTGCATTGATGGTGGGGGGATAAAAATCCGGGTCAATATAGATGGCAACCACTGCTCTTTTATTCATACATAATTGTATCCAATACGTATTTTATCCTGTCCTGGTGGGTATAGCCGGAATTGGTGCAGCGTATATAACCAGCTTTCGCAATGGCACGGGCCTCATCAATATGATGAAGATAATATTTCACTTTTTCCAGCAGCTCTTCTTTTGAATAGAAAAAAACTGCTTCCCTGTTTTTTTCAAATAATTGCTCATGCAGTTCGGAGCCCTCTGCTATCATAAACACCCCGCAGGCGGGAATTTCAAAAGTCCTGCTGTCCTGCTCATCCCTGTTGGCATGGCGCAAAAAATGCAAAGCAATATCAAGCCCGTTTACCGCCTTTATATATTCTTCTTCAAAAACAGAAGGCCCACGGTAGAATGGCCTGATAACATCCCAGTATTCTGCACCAGGCCAGTCATTACCGGTTACATAAACAGGTATGCCATTGCGGATGAGATAAGCAATGTACCCTGCCCGTACGTTTTCATAAGTTCCCACAAACCCGACAGTGGCATGGTATTTTTCATAATCTTCCCGTGATAATTTCAGCGGCCTGTTGTACCCCGGGTCATAAGAACGGTAGCAAACTTCCACTTTTTTGGCGCCCCTGGATTTCAATTCAACAATATTCACTTTGCGCTGCACAAAAAAGATATCAAACAAAGGAATGGTCTTCTTCAGCAGCCGCCATGATTTTGTATAAAGGCCAAAGGGATCATCGGTAAGTATGCCGGCTATTTTAGTGCTGCCGCTTTTTTGCTTAATGAACCTGAGTGTTCCGGGCAACAGGTATGATTTATTGTCAACATACACAATATCATAACGTGCCCTGCTTATTTCTTTTCTTATTTTCCTGTTCAGCAAAAAAATACCGGGACCAATATTAAAATGATGCTGGAAGCCGGAAAAAAATTTCATCAGCACATAAGGGTCTGTGTCAACGGCTTTCGCATGGCGGCACAGTTTTTCCAATGTTTTGAACCTGCGCAAAGAATTAGACCAGCCAGCCAGGCTGCCTATGTACAGAACAGATATATCTTTTATCAAAACTCCTGTTTAGGCTGCTTTTATGCTGTTGTATAGTATGATAATATTTCTTTCCGGTTTTCTTCTTCTGAAAACGGGATATTAAACTCCGGCTGCCAGCCTGCCCCGAGAAGGCTGTAGGCTTTATTAATAGTTGCAGCAAGGCTGCCTGCATTGTTGTATTCAAAAACAAAAGCATTTTTTCCTTCCTGAACAGCGTCCACGTTGCCCTTGGCAGACGAAACAATAACCGGTAACCCAGCGCTGAACGCTTCATGCAGCACCAAAGGGTACATTTCTGTAAATACGCTTGGCAATACTAAAAAATCGTACCCCGGGAATTGCCCCAATAGTTTTTGCCGGGGTGCCACGCCTTTATAATTGAACGGGTATTTTTTGATGCACATATTAAAATATGGCTCATCCACGATATTTCCATACACATCCAGCTGCAGGCCCCTCGCTTTAATCTCATCCATCGCAGCACAAACCAGGTGCAGCCCTTTCTGCTTTTCTATCCTGCCGGCAAAAACAATTTTATGTTTTATGCTTTTATTCCGTACAAACTCCGGCATATCCAGTGGCATAGGTGGTATTCTTTTTATATTCCTGCTGCTATAGCCGTTATCAGACAAAATATTTTTAAACCATCCTGCAATAACAAAAATAGTGTCGCATGTTTCAATCAATTCCCTTAAGTGCCGGTGCTTTGAAATTATATTGTTTTTGAGCAAAACGGCTTTATCCCTTCTTCTTAAAAAAGGCAATGCAGCGTCCACCAGGATATTACGGGCAGCGAACGCTTTCTTCTTATAATGCAATTTTGCAGCAATGGTGCAATCAACACACCTTTTCACAGAAGAAAAATTATTGCAGTCTTCAATTCCTTTATACCTGAAATCATTTTTGTAACAGGTAAGATACGGCAGGTGAAAAGTAAAAAAAGTCTTTTTACAAAGTTCCTTTGCCTTCTTAATCCAGAACAGTTCAATGCCGCCGTATTCCGAGTATTCATGAAAATGGCAGATATCATAATGCCCTTCCCTTAGCAGCTCTTCAAAATGACTGAACCCTGCTGTTAACGGCACCACCTGCACGCCTTCATAATCATAAACACCGGGCTGAGGGCTTTCTAATATTGCGGCATGAACAAGATGATGCTGCGCAAGCAATAAACCGGCAAGCCAGTGGGTGTAATTCTCAATACCACCTGATTTACCGGGCAGGTACCTGCCTGAAACCAACAATATTTTCATCGTTTAAGAGACTCTTTTTCTTGTACTCTGCACACTGAACTGCTACCATAAAGCTGAAAGCAAATCTTTTGCATGCAGGCCCGAATGCCGGTAAGCCTTCAATACATGCTTTACAGATCCCCCCCTTTTTAAATATGAAATATTCTGCCGGATAAAGGTCTTCCTTGCTTTTGCAAGCACCTGTTTCTTTTCATCTTCCGTTAATGGCATTTCCGGCTGCTGAAGAATATCCCTGATAAGCGGGTAATCGTTATAGAGGTAAGAAAAAAAATTATTAATTTCCTGCCCTTCATGAACCCGGTAAAAAAAGAATTCTTTTTCCAGTAGTACAAGGGGATAGCCTGATACCATTTTTAAATTAAAATACTTATCAGATGCAGCGCCGTAGGCCGTATTGAAACGGCCTTCTTTTTCAAACGCATCCCTTCTTATTATTGTTCCGGTTGGGCCGATATTTAAAAAAGAGTTTGTAAAAAAATGATGGCGGATAGCAAAACCAGGCTGCAGGCAAACGCCATCTATTTTGTTGGCTGCTTTTTTGAACATCGCCATTCCTGCCTCCGGGTATTGCTCCATAAGCTCCACACAATAGCCAATGCCCCAGCTATGTATTTTATCATCCGAGTCAAGGTATTTTATATACTTTCCTCTGGCATACGAAGCAGCCCTGTTCCTGTTAGGGTAATCCTTTAAATTTGCTTCATTCACGTACAACCTGATCCGCCTGTCTCTTTCGGCAAAGCCTTGTGCAATGGCCACCGTACTATCACCGGAGTTATCATCCACAATTATCAATTCAAAGTTGGTGTAGGTTGATTCCAGCACGCTTTCAATCGCTTCCGCAATATATTTTTCACGGTTGTAAGCCGTCATCAGCACGGAAACCAAAGGGCTGTTATTATTTTCCATTTATTTTTTCAGGCTTAGGTTGGCAACATACCACCAGCACTGTCCGTAAATTTTAACCTGCTGAAAATTCAATTTTTTAATACCCGACAAAATAAACCCGGCGTACCGTTTTAACCGCTGCTTTTTAATTTGCCTTAGCTGGGCAACGGATAATGTACATTCCGGCGCTTTCAGGTATTCCCATTTAATTTTTTCGCCGGGATAAATAAACCGGTGCTTATCATTCAATTCCTGCTCATCGTGCCGCCTTTGCCAAACAAGCCCATCCTGCATCAATACAACAGGATATTTCAGCGCCATTCTGTGCCACATGTCTATATCGCTTATCATCCTCCCCGGCTTAAAGCCGCTCACTTCATTAAATGCATCCCTGCGGAATATAACAGACAACGGGCCCTTATGAAAAAGGCCCGCTCCGAAAAAATGATATTCATACGCTTCGCCGCTGCGCAGCATAAAGGGAAAAGGCCTGCTCCTGTCGGGTTGAAGTGAACAAAACCCCAGGCCTGCTTCCGGGAACATTTCCATACTTTTTACCAATACTTCCAGCCCGTGAGGGTATATGTAATCATCACTGTCCACATATTTTAAGTACTTGCCTTTGGCATAAGACACTGCAAGGTTGCGGTTGGGATAATCGCTTAGATTTTCTTCATTTATATAAACCGATATCCTTGCATCTTTGGCAGCGTAGCTTTTGGCAATGTTTACTGTATTGTCTGCAGAAGCGTCATCTACAATAATCAGCTCAAAATTTTCGTATACGGAACACAGCACACTTTCTATGGCATTCCCAATATATTTTTCCCTGTTGTAGCAAGTCATTAATACGCTAACCAAAGGCCCTTGTTCATTATTTCTCATAAGTTGTCATTAATGAACCTGGCCATATTTTCGCCTATTACATTCCAGTCATAATTTTCCCCGGCTAATGAACGTGCATTCTGTCCCAGCGTTTTCCGTTTATCAGCATTTTGCAATAATGCCACTACAGCCCCGGCAAATTCAACAGGGTTATCCTTTATAAGAATATCCTTTTCATTATGGTAATTGATACCTTCTGCCCCCTTGGCTGTGGAAACAATTGGCATACCCATGCCCATTGCCTCCAGCACTTTGAGCCGGGTGCCGCTGCCACTCAGCAGCGGCACCACTACCAATGAAGCTTTGGCATACCAGGGCGCCACATCCGGCACCGCTCCTATAAAATTAAAAGAAGAAATTTTTTTGAGCTCAGAATACCGCTCCGGCAATTGACCGCTGCCCACCACCAATAATTTTAAACCGGGAAAAGAAGCCAGGATATGCGGCCAGATTTCGGCAGCAAACCAATGCAGTCCTTCGCTGTTAGGCAAAGTCCATAAGGCGCCGCAAAATAAAATATCTTTTACGGTGCTGCTTTCGCCGTTTCCTGCCATTTGCCCGGGAATATCCACCCCGTTCGGCACCACTCCGATAAGCAATTTGCCTTCGTTCAAATCCGCCAGCTCTTTTTTATCTTTTTCGCTGCAGGCAATTACGGCATCCACTTTCTTACAGAAGCTTTTTTCTGCCTGTAATATTTGTTCGTATTCTTCTTTTTTTCCTCCCCATTTATGCATACCGACATTGGCCAAATGGCTGTCTACATTATGTGCATTGTAAATGATTTTTGCTCCTTTGCCCAATTTTCTCAGAAGCGGCACCGCATTTAAGGTGGCAATATTTTCCAGTAAAATGATGTCAAACTTTTCCTTCGCCAATACTTTTTTTACTACAGGGTAATATTTTAAGTAATTGCCATCAGCAGTAGCAAACAGGTTTTTCTTCAGCCACCGGTACCTGAGCGCCAACTCCACTTTACGGGGAAATAGAGTAAAAGCATCCCTGTAATGATAGCCTTGTGTACTGTGCACAGTTACATTTTTCATTGCCGGAAATTTATCCGCTGATTTTATAAAGGAAGCTTTGTCCTGGTTAATAACAACTGTAACCCTGAAAAATCTTGCCAGCTGGTGAATGATATGGAAAAATCTTTGCGCTCCTCCTACCAAAGGGGGGTAAATCTGTTCAAAGGGGCAAATTACAAGGACGGATTTCATACACCCTGCCTGTTTATTGCGGTTATTAAGCCGAATGTATCCGTAAGAGGCTCACTGCTGATTATTTCAAAATTCAGCTCATTCAGCATTGAATTAATATCGCTTACACTGCTGCCTTTTTTTGCCCAAAGGTGGTATTCCATAGTTATACTCCTGATATGCTTCCAGGGCTCCCTGTCTTCAAATAAATCCCATTCCGCTCCTTCGCAATCCAGCTTCAGTATATCAACCCGGCCGTTGGCCCGTTCTATTACCCTTTTAAAAGAAGTACCCGTCACATCGCCTTCATCAGAAATATGGGCCTGCGTATGCAGGTCAGTTGCCCCAAACTCCAGCTTTACCCTGGTATCTTTTTTTGTCACGGCTTCATAATAAACGTCTGCCTTGATTTTACCGGCATTATGGGAAAGTATATTTTTTAATTCAGTGTTTGGCTCATACCCTGATAACGCAGCGGACGGGAAATTTTGCCTTGCCGCCAGTAAAAACAGGCCCTGGTTGGCGCCCACATCAATAATAGTATGCACGGCAGGCAACAACTTCCGCAATTTTTTCAACCCGTAGCAATCGTTCAGGCAGATTTCGGTAAACTCATATACAAAACCTTTATCGGCATGGTCAATGAATTTCATCTCATGCTTAGTGCCGTTAACCTTAATAATACCTGGAATTTTAAATCCGCTGTTCCTGATATAACTTATGCCGTATGGAAGGCACCTCATGCGTTTGGTAATGCCGCTGAGTTTTTGATAAAGAAAATTCATAGTTGCCTAATCAATCAACCTGTGCTCTGTATTATTTAATTTCAAAAAAAGGCAGGCTGTCAATTCGTTTAAACTGCTCCTCATGATTGCCCCGGAATAAGTTTAGCTGGTGCTTGTTTTCAGCAAATGCCAATGAATGGATGCCTGTTGCAAACCCGCTTTTAAATTGCTGTTTTAAGATAAAAAAAGCATTGACCCCATTGGTTTCAACAGTTAAAAAATCGTAGCCATAGGGGGATAACAGCGTTTTCCAGCCTGCTATTGATACTCCGTAATACAAATACGGGTGGCCCGTTTCAAACATATTAAAATGCGGGCTGTAGGGAATGGTAATGCTTCTCTCTTCGCCAAATGCAGAATTGTATTCCACTACAATAATCCCCGGGCGCAATCCTTTTTCCATCAGCAGCTTCATAATATAATAATCCATGCCGTCAATATCCAATGAAAGAACATCCGGGCTTGTATATACAACCTTTTCAAGTATTGCATCAATGCTTGTTTCATTCACAAAACAACACAGCAAATCTGTTAACCAGGTTTTTGTTATCAGGGCATCCTCATATTGAGCCGCGTTTCCTTCTACCTGCAGGCCGGCGTATTTTTTTATATGTGCCAGGTAACTTGTGTTGTTCTCAAGCCCGTTTCCCGTACCTATTTCAATGAAATATTTATTGGGGGCATTTAAGTTTGAAATAAGATAATCAATAATGCCGTCTTCCCCGTTTTGGCTAAACCCGCTGAACTCCCAGCTAAACGGCTCAAGAGGGTGAATTTTCCTGCTGGCACCAACAGCGCTTCTGGCAATGGCCTGGTTAAGAAGCGTATTCAGGTATATCCGCTTGGCATAATAGTTAGCCCGGTAGCCTAATATCTTCTCGGTAAAAAGTTCTTTTATGTCCATTCAGCAATTGAATTTAAATTGATTCCCTGCTGTCATTTACAGTATCATCACGGTTTATCAGTGACTGTATGTACCGCCAGGGACTTAATAATAAATGCCCTATTTTATAGCTGGCGCTTTCTCTATATGCTTTCTGCACCCGGTGCACTTCTTCCATGCTTTCCATTAACGCTTCTTCGCATGACTGCAATTCCAGTTGCTGCAAAAGCTGTTCATTACCGGGCTGTAAAACATCCACTCCTTCATGCACGTCTTTGAATATAATTTTAGAAAGCAGCTGCCACGAATAAGCGAATTTGGCATTTTTACCCGCACCTTTAATATGTGTCAATGAACCGGGCCTTACAGAACAGTTATATAAAACTTCGTTGATTGTAATTCCCTTAAATTCTTTTAATATCCTGTACACCCATTGTATATCTTCTGCCACCCTGCCGGCAAAGTACGGGCTATACCCCCTGGTTTTTTTTAACGCCGCTGATGAAATCATCATAGACGAGCACATGGGCGGCTGCCTTCTGCCCGAATTTTCGTGGGTAAAGTTTAAGAAAAAAGCTTTTAACTCTTCGTCTGTAACAGCCAATGCAGAAGGAAGTATTTTTTTTTTGCCGGCAAAACTCCGGAAGCCCGTAAAACATATTCCCAGGCCAGCATCCATTAAAAATTGCGTCACCTGCTTTTCTATCCTGTCCGGTGCTGACCAATCATCTGCATCCTGGAAAGCCACATATTCACCTGTTACTTTTTGCAGCACATCATTTACAGCCCCTACTTTTTTCGTGTTTTCTTTATAAAGGGCCATCCTTATCCGTACATCATTGAATGATGTAATTTTTTGCAAAGTATCATCGGTGGAAGCATCGTCAATGAGCCATATTTCCAGGTTGGCGTATGTCTGGCCCAGGATTGATTCAACTGCTTTATCAACATATTGGCCAACATTATAGCAGGGAATAATTATTGAAACTAAAGGTTCGTATGCCATTACCGTTGAATAATGGAAAAGCCGGTTCCGTTTTCAAACGGGGCTTTGTTCCTGACAAAAGACAACCAGATTTTGATTGCATTTTTCTTTCCTAAACACTGGGAAAGAAGGCGCATTTTAGGAGTATTAATAAATGAAGCGGCAGGGTTCAGGGATACAGCATATTCCATGAGGCGCCTGCTGCCCAATGCATTTTCTTTCATGTATTTAACAGCCAGCCAAAAACAGGTATTGCTAATTGCCTGTTTTACGTTCTCTGTCAAAAGCCCTTTTTCTGCAAGTAACAATTCCCATTTTCTATAAAAATCCAGGATATCCCCGGCACCCGTATTATAGGCAATCCTTTCTCCTTTATGAATCCGCCACAAGCCGCAGTTCAGGGGCTGGTATTCAAAATGCCCACCGGCCAGTATGGCCCTCAAATGAAAATCAACCTCCTGGTTCCGTTTAATGGCGGCATCCCATGCCCCTATTTTTTTTATAAGTGCCGAACGCATCAATACGGCAAAGTTGGCTATGCATTTCTCTGCAAGAAATTGCAGGATTAAATCATCGTTTTTATGTGCAACAATTTTTTCACTGGCGATTATATCGCCTGCCTCCCAATCACCAAATACCGCATCACATGCAGGATGCCGGTTAAAGTATTCAACCTGCCGTTCAATTTTGGGCGGGTATAATAAATCATCCGAGTCAAGATATTGAATAAACTCACCCCCGGCAGCAGCAGTGCCTGTATTGCGTGCTGCCTGTACGCCGGCATTTGCCTGGCTGATGTATTTTAAAACAAAGGAGCTATCACACTTATTTTGTAACCCGCCAACAACTTCGCCCGTATTGTCTGTGGAGCCATCATCCACCACGATACATTCAATCGGGCGGTATGTTTGCTTTATTACGGAACATATAGCTTCTGTAAGTAAAGCAGACCTGTTATAAGAAGGAATGATAACAGACACTAAACCTTTCCGGAACATGCAGGTTGCGATTTTGTTGCTTTACCTATTTAAACTGTAAGTATATGGCGGTATTTTTCAGTTGCTACCACGCACTGCGCTTTGCTTCCCTTAAAAACATCGGAACGCACTTTTATCCCTCTTGCGGCCAGCTGCTTCAGCAGCGCTTTTATTGTATCCTGTTCCCCGGGCCGGTTGTAATCATCCATTAATATGATAAATTCATTATGAGGCTCCAGTTTTTCTGCCAGCCGGCAAATATCATATCTTGAATACCGGGGGGAGCCAAACGGGCCATCAATAATATACACGTCAAAAGCTTCATCAATTATTTCATCAATACCCTGGTAACAATTAACAGCAAACCCATTTACAGCGGCAGTTTTTAAAGGAATATGCTTTACCCGGGAGTTTTTTGAAATAGTAAATCTCCCGTTAAATGCTTTTATCCAATTTTCATCGTGTTCTATAATGATATGCGCTGTATCAATAAGATCGTTTTCCAAAAAGGCAGAGATAATTTTTGAAGATTCGCCCAGGCCAAATTCTATTATCTTCCTGGGCTGGTAATCAGATAGTATCCTCACCAAAATATACAGGCAGGAATAGTCAGCTGCCCATCTGCCGGGCGATACGGATAATTTTGACAGCCATTCCCTGTCTTTTATAGTATCATGAAATACTGATGCCCAAATTTGTTCGCTGTTCTGGCTGGCAATTCCATCAAGTTTAAGCCGGAATTCCTCAATTATATCCCTGAATTTTTTCAGCATTATCAACTAATCATTTTATAATCCAGTAAAACATTGCCCTGGTTCACGGGCACAAGCTTGCCCGTACCGTAATAATCTTTATGCGCCACCGTAAATTTCAGCACTTCAGTTAACCAGTCGGTAACCTCTTTATTGCTTTGGCAATACAAATTACAGGTGTAGTCACCGGGGCTTAACGGGATATCATGAATCAAAAAAGTTATTTTGCCCGCATTCATGTCAATATCGTGGTCAACCAGATCAGAACTAAGCCAGGTAATTTTATCCCCGAACATATTATTAATGCCCACATCAATCCTTGTCCCGGCAGGCACATATCCCGGCTTAACGCAAAATTCCAGTTCAATCGCCACATCAGAAAACGCTTCCACCACGTCCTCTATATCAGAGCCAATCATTTTAATACAGCCTTTGGTAAAATGAATGGCCCCGTTTCCTTTGCGTTCAGTAATATCGGAAAGCTGTTTTTTATTTCCATCGCTTTTTAATGCCAGGTATTTATTGATAACAGTTTCTGTTTGCCCAACGCTGTCCAGGCTGCCATTTACCAGCAGCATTATCTTGCTGCATATATTTTGCATAGCCGCCATGTTATGGCTCACAAACAATACCGTTCGCCCTTCCTTATTACTCACATCCTTCATTTTGCCCAGCGCTTTTTTCTGAAATTCGGCATCGCCTACGGCCAGCACTTCATCCACAATTAAAATTTCAGGCTCCAAATGTGCAGCCACGCCAAAAGCCAGGCGCACATACATTCCCGAAGAATATCTTTTTACAGGCGTATCAATATACCGCTCCACGCCGGCAAAGTCTACTATCTCATCAAACTTGTTCTTGATCTCTTTTCCTGTCATCCCCAAAATGGCGCCATTAAGAAAAATATTTTCTCTTCCGCTTAATTCAGGATGAAACCCTGTGCCTACCTCCAGCAAGCTTGCAATTCTTCCTTTTATTTTTACACTGCCTGTAGTAGGTGCCGTGGTGCGGCTTAATATTTTTAACAGTGTGCTTTTGCCGGCACCGTTGCGGCCAATAATTCCCAGCACTTCTCCATGCTCCACATCAAAATTGATGTCTTTTAAAGCCCACACATAGTCGCTGTCACCCTTTTTAGTGCGGTCGTTGGCCTCGCCTATTTTCAGGTAAGGATCTTCGTTGCCCAGCAGCCGGTGCCACGCCCGGTTTACATCATGTGCCAATGACCCCGTCCCGATTTTCCCGAGGCGATATTGCTTGGAAAGGCCTTCTACTTTTATAACAGTGCTCATATACTCCGGCCTTATACTGTATCCATGAAAGTTTTTTCCACCTTATTAAATATCAGCAGGCCTGTAAATAAAGTAATCACAATAAAAGCCGCGCTGTACAACAACCCCTGCATATCCACGGTGCCTGCACCAAATACTGCATACCTGAATGCTTCTATTATGGGACTTAAAGGGTTCCAGGCAATCCATGCTGCAAAAGATTTGGTTTTTAAATAAGATAAAGGGTAAGCAACGGGTGTGACGTACATCAGCAACTGAACAGTAAACCCAATCAAAACAGAAAAATCCCGGTACTTGGTGGTAAAAGAAGAGATAATGATACCGAGGCCTAACCCCAAACCTCCCATCATTAGTACAAGCACCGGCACCAATAACCAGCCTGAACCAAAATAAAAATGCCCGTCTTTCACAGCAAACCATATCATCAGTGCCAGCAATAGTAAAAACTGGATGCCCAACCGTATTATATTGCTCAATACCGTGCTTAACGGGATAATCAGCCGGGGAAAATATACTTTACCAAAAATGGCGGCGTTGGCCACAAACGTATTGCTGGTGGCGGTAAGGCAGGCGCTGAAATAATTCCAGATGGTGATGCCGCTCAGGTAAAATAATACAGGCCTTATGCCATCAGTGGAAATACCTGCAATTTTACCAAACACCAATAAAAAAACCAGGCTGGTGAAAACAGGTTGTATAAAATGCCAAAGAGGGCCTAAAACGGTCTGCTTGTATTGCGCAGCAAAATCCCGTTTTACAAACAGCCACAGCAGGTCCCTGTAGCGCCAAAGCTCTTTGAATTTAATGTCAAACCAATGGCTTTGCGGCTCCAGTACAAGATCCCAGTGTTCCTTATGTTTTTGAGAATTGTGAGTGGTCAATGTTTAACGGACAGGTTTTCTAAAATCTGCTTCAGGTTCTCTTTATATGTATTAAAGCCGAATTTGCCTGTCACTTCTTCACGAACAGGAATGTATTTTTGTTTGTAAGAGAGCACAGTGGCAATGGCATCTTTTATTTCGGCAACATTATCAGGATCTATCAACAGCCCAAACCTGCCATTGCACAGCGCATCTGCAGACCCGTCTTTATTACCGGCAATTACAGGCTTTCCGTAATACATCGCTTCAATAAATACAATACCAAATCCTTCTTTTTTGCTGGGCATTATATACAAATCCGCAACGGCAAAATGGGCTGCCAGTTCGCTGTCAGGCACAAAGCCGGCAAAAATAATATCGCCGGTTAACTCCAGTTGATCAATGATGGCATCCAGCCTTCTTTTTTCAGCTTTGTCATACATACCCACTACCAGGTACTTAATTGAAGGGTATTGTATTTTTAATTCTTTGATGGCATGCAGTACGCTGTCGTAGCCTTTGTATTTTTCTTTTGATGACAAACGGGTAAGCGTCATCAAAACAATATCATCTTTTTTTAAACCATACCTTTCCCTTACAGCAGCTTCTTTTGCCGCGTTGCTCACGGGCAGCGGTAAAAAGGGATCAAGAGAATTATTAAGCACCAATAATTTTTTTTCTTCTATTTCCTGCACCTCCATCAGCTTGTTTTTGGTGTACTGGCTTACTGCCAGTATAAGATCGCAGCAATGCAACATTTTATTTTTCATTGTACCGACAGGCTCCCACACTTCTATGCCATGAGCCAGTAAAACAAGCTGTGTTTTGGGTGAAAATAATTTTATTAAAAATCCTACTGACAAAAGGTTGATATGGCTCAGCACAATTCTCTGCCTGCCGATGCCCTGCCTGATGGCATTCCATACAAATGACAGCTTACGCTCCCTGTATCCTTTAAAAACAGTTTCCGGAAAATATTTTTCATTCACCTCTTCGGTCTGGTCATACATGGATAAAATAGCAAGACCCCTTTTATCATCTTCGTCCAGCAGCTCATACAGTGCCTTGCCTACCTGCCGCGATACTTTTTCTATTCCCCCGGTTGCTGAAAAAATTCTTAGCGTTAAAAATAAAGTTCCTTTAATTTTCATGCTGCATCATGCCGGTTAAGTAACAATAAAGTGAAGAATTGTGACCAGTGCATTTCGCCATTCTGCAATTTTTGATGATAGTCTTCTATTACTTTCCCATTGGCAGACTCTGCATATCTTTCATCCGTTAACCATTCCCTGAAGGGAAAAGCAAAACCCATCTTGCGCCTGTTCCAGATGGCTTTTGGCATTACATCAATGAAAGAATCTATCAGCAATTGCTTACCCAGCTTCCCGCTGTATTTTATACCGGATTTTATTTTGAAAACAGTTTCCACAAATTCTTTATCCAGAAACGGCACCCGTATCTCAAGCCCGTGCGCCATGCTCATTACATCTGCATCCCTCAGCAACTGGTTTTGCATATACAGGTTGGTTTCCAGCCAGCTTGCCTGGTTAGTTGCCGATAAATGGTCTATTGAAGGAAGGCGCGGCTGTTCTGATAAAACATTCCAAACTTCTGCTTCCTCTGCATTCAAAACTTTTGCAATATCACCAGGTATAAACTGGCCACGCAAAAAAAGATAGCGGCCCACAGCGCCTTTTATACTAAGATATGATAACCGTTTTATTCTTTTAGAACCGGCATGGCTGCCGGATCGCAGCATAAACCCCGGCAAACTTTGGAGTGCAAGGGCGGTTTTAATGCGCTTGAAAGAGGGATATCCGCCAAATAATTCATCTCCCCCTATGCCGGAAAGCACTGCTTTTAAACCGCTTTCCCTTGCGTATTTGCTGATGAACCAGGTATTGATACCATCGCAGCAGGGCAGATCCATAGACTTGATAATAGCAGGCAGGTGATAATGAAAATCATTGGCATCTATTATAAATTGATGGTGGTTGCCGGACGACAGTTGTTTTTTCAGCACATCCTGGTACCGTTTCTCTGAATACTGCCTGTTATTAAAATATACAGATACAGCCTGCAGGCCTGCTTTCTCTTTATCAGCCAGTGTTGCAATAACACTGGAATCAAGCCCGCCGCTTAAAAACACACCTATAGGCGCATCAGCAATAAGATGTTTTGTTACCGCTTTTTGCAGCCCTTCCTTTACGGCGGCTATAGCACGCTTCCTGTTATCTTCTTTTTCCAGGTATGTGTACCTGAAAAAAGATTTCACCGTCAATGTATGTGCAAGCGGACGATATACCAGGTATGTGCCTTTTTCCAAAGGCTTTACATCTTTCAGCAAAGTTACAGGCTCAGGCAAATGCCCGTAAGCCATCAGGTATACCTGCCAGTGGGGATTGGGCTGCTGCAGGTATGGAATATTCCTGAATGCCCTTACTTCCGATGCAAATGCAAAGCCGTTTTTAGTATAGGCATAATACAGGGGCTTTATCCCTCCTGCATCCCTTGCAATTATAAGCTCTTCCTGCCGGTTATCCCATATAGCAAAAGCAAACATGCCGCTGAAGCGCTTAAATGCATCCACACCCCAGGCAGCATACGCCGCCAGTATCACTTCAGTATCGCTTTGGGTAGCAAAAACGGCACCCGTGCCGGTCAATTCTTTTTTTAGTTCCTTATAGTTATATAGCTCCCCATTGTAACTGATCACGTACCGCCCCTGCCCGTAAAACATAGGCTGGTGACCGGTATTTGAAATATCAATAATGGATAAGCGCCGGTGGCCGATGGCAAGATGCCTGGCATCGTTTTGATAAATGCCTTCATCATCAGGGCCACCATGTGCCAGTGAGCAGCACATCCCTTTTATAAATATCGAAAGGTTTTCCGGGGAAACGGAATGATCAACAATACCTGCTATCCTGCACATTTCTAAAAAGGTAGGTTAAAAAGAAAAATGGTTGCCACGTTATAATCCGTTCACCACCTCAAGATTTTTCCTGTCAAATTGAGCACTGAGGGATATGCCCATGCTGTCTATTTTCACTTTTGCCCTGTTACCCGAAAGCTCAATAAGCAAACCATGATAGTTCATCATTACTCCCTGCTTAATACGCACTTTGGCGTTTACGGTAAGCCGGGATTGCTCTTCCACACTTATGTCAGAAAATTCTTTTAAAAATTTCCGGATGGTGTCAATTTCCTCATCTTTTATAACAGCCGGTTTGCCCAGCCAGTACACAAAATTGAGCACCCCGTTTATCTTTTTCAGGTCCCATTTTGTATCCGCAGGCACCCTTACAAAAACATAAGATTTGAAAATAGGCTCCAGTACTATTTTTTTCCGGTCGCTCCATTGCTTTACCGTTTTATTCAGCGGGCAATAATTTTCTATCCCTTTTTCTTCCAGCAGCCCGGCCACTTTTTTTTCCCAGCGGGGCCTGGTATAAACAGCGTACCAGTTTAATTTATTTTCAGTCATTGCAAAGCTTCGCTATTCCTCAGTTACATTCAAATGCAAACCTGAAGTGATAAAAATTTTATTATGCCGGCAATGGCAACTATGCCTGCCATATTGCGGCAGCGCTCCATTGCCACGGGAACTTACTCCCGTATATTTCGTTTTAACTTTTGCCAAAACCTTTTCAGCCGTGCAAAAGTTTTATTACTGTCGTCTATCGCATAGCCATAACCGTAGCCGTAACCATAACCGTAGCCATAACCGTAGCCATAGCCGTAGCCCTGGTTAAAGCCGCCAACGGAAATACCGCGTTTTTTAAGCCCGTTAAAAACAAGGCACATATTTTTAAACTTTTTTTCCGTGTTCAGCTCATTAATCATCCTGATAAACACTTTGGGTGTTTTGTCATGGCGTATCACATACAGGGTTACATCACAAAAATCTTTCAGCAATTGGGCATCGGTTACAGGACCAATAGGTGCTGTATCTATAATTACAAAATCAAAATCCTCTTTCACTTTGGCCACCAAATCCTTAAACTCCTGCTTGCCGAGCAATTCTGTGGGATTAGGCGGAATGGCGCCTGCAGATACTACAAACAGGTTGGGAATATGTGTTTCTTTTAATATTTCGCTGTAGGAAGCTTTGCCTACAACATAGTTGGAAATACCCGGTTCACGGTGCACATTCAACAGCTTGCTCAGCTTGGGTTTTCTTAAATCCATTTCCATTAAAGCAACCCTTTTTCCCGTGAGGCAAAAGCTTATTCCAAGGTTGATGGCAATAAAGCTTTTCCCTTCGCTGGATACGCTTGAAGTGATGAGAACGGTTTTGTTTTTTTCATCCAGGCCCATATAACCAAGATTGGTCCTGAGGGAACGGAACTGCTCTGCAATAACAGTACGTTTTCCTTCTCCGATTACTATGGGTGTTTTAGTATTGGCCTGTACAATTTCTCCGGCAAACGGCACATTGGTTTTACCTTCTATATCAGCCCTGAACAATACTTTGCTCTTAAATTGTTCTTTAAATAATACAATGCCCACTGCCGATAAAATACCAATGATAAAGCCTGCCAGGTAATAATCCTTGGCAACCGGCCTCACGGGGCCGTAAGCGCTTGCATCTTCAATTACCCGTAAATCAGACGAAGTAGAGGCTGAAGAAATAGCAGTTTCTTCCCTTTTTTGCAGCAGGAAAGAGTAAATATTGTTCTTAACATCCCGTTCCCTGCTTATTGCAATTAACCCTCTTTCTTTTTGGGGAACCAGTTTCAGCAATGTATTTTTAGCATCAATCTGCTCGATAATATCTTTTTTGGTGGTGAGCAGGGTGCTTTTAATGTTGGCCAAATTTTCAAGAATATCCGCTTTTATTCTGTCCACTTTTTCGTTGGCAAGGGTTACGGCATTGCTTTGCTCGCCTGTAGAAACTTTTAGTTTTTCCGCTTCAAATTCCGCATCATACAATTGCGTAAGCAGGTTAGCCAGTATCTGGTCTGAAACAAGAGAAAGAGAAGGCACTGTGCCGGGTTTTCTGCCTTTGCTGAGTACGTAATTCTTAATTTCTGACAGTACGCCCAACTGAAGGTCTATATCGCTTTTTTTGGCGTCCAGCATCTGCACTGTATTCAGGTAGGTTTCTCCCTGCTCGCTAAGATTGTACAGTGATTCCTTGCTTTTATACTCTTCAATATTGCGTTCCACGCTGTCGAGCTGACCATATACCAAACGCAGGCGGTCATCAATAAAATTAAGGGTGCGCTTGGCTATTTGGTTTTTATCTTCAATCCCCTCACTGTTGTAAAGCTGAAAAAGCTTGGTAAGAATGTCTCTCGCCCGGTAGGGTTCGGGGCTTTCCAATTTCACGTCCAGTACGGTAGAAACATTCGATAACGGAACTATTTTTAGAGACGCGATAATGCCGGCTGCCACATCTTCCATTGGCCGTATGGCAACAAAATAGTTTTTTCCTTTTACATTTTGATTGTAGCGCTTATTGAATTCTATCCTGTACACCACATTGTGCAGAATAACCGTAGAATCGAAAGGCACATTCTTATTATCAATCTCCACTTTTTTATTCGCCCAGTCCACTTTAAAACCATAAGTAGCATTGCCAATAATGCTGTCTTTTTCAAGGGCAATAAAATAAACAGGCGAATTGGAGCCATACAATTCCTCTCTTTTCACCTTTCCCTGGCTGAAAACCATAGCATATAAATCAAGGGAATCCACCACCTGCTTCATGATACTTGATGATTTTAACACCAGTATTTCATTATCAACGATTTTTTTTTCGCTGAATATGTTGAGAGCATCCAGCACTTTTGAATCGCCGCCGTTTTTATTGGGATCTTTCAGTAATACTTTTGCTGTAGCTACATACACCGGCACCTGCGAACGGTAGTATACGTACGCTACTGCCAGTGAAATAGGAATAGTAAGGGCGAATAAAGGCCAAAAAGGCAAATACTTCTGCAGTATTTGGATAAATATATTTGTCTCTGTCTTTTCTTTATAAAATTCCTGTTCCGTCATAAAAGTGCAAGGTCTTAATTTCTAAAAAAAACCTGGTAAATCAGTGCAATCGCAGTAAGCCCCTGTACTACAAACCCGGCAATCTGCCGGTAGCTTTCCCGGTTTTCTTTTTGGTTTATACGTTTTTCATCAGGGTTTACCACCACCACATCATCAGGCTGCAGATAATAATAAGGGGAATTAAAGATAGAATGATCTTCGAGGTTCAGGTGTTTCAGTTCTTTTTTGTTATTATTTTCCCTGATAACAATGATGTTATTCAGTTGCGTATTTTCAGTAATCCTGCCACCCTGTGCCAGCGCATCAATAATCGAGATTTTTTCTTCGGGCAAAGGAAGTATCTGGGGGCTGCCCAATTCTCCTATTAAAGTTACGTGATGGTTTTGAAAGCTTACCACTACAATAGCATCTTTAAGGTAGGGTTTTAACTGGTCCTCTAACTGTGTTTTTAACTGTTTGCGGGTAAGCCCTTCCACTACCAGTTTCCCGATTTTATGAAGGTATATTTCCCCTTCACTTCCCACCTGGTAGCCGGAGAGGGCATTAGTGCCGCCGATATTTCCTGCATTGGGGGAATTAAAAAATTCATCTTCCTCCTTATTTAAGCTTGATATGCTCAGCACCAGCACATCCCCTTTTTTAATTTTGAGGTCTTCGCCCCCAGCAGGTGCAGCAAGCGTAGTGTCTTTTGTAACATTCTTAAAATAAGAACTGGTTTTTGTAGTGCCGCAGGATGAAAATAAAATCAGGAGCGAAACTAAAAGGCCAGGTAAATACCTTAAATAAAAATTCCCCCCTGTTTGAAAAAGATTTGTCATTGTTAAAGGAAGCAGCTTAGCAGAGGATGTTATAAAAAAATATGAAACACTTATTAATGTCCACCGGCATGGAACTGTTGCAGTCCGGCCATTTTCTGATAAAGACGTTTAGTAAAATACTTTTTTATCGTCAAAAAGAAATAGATTATTGCTCATCCTTAATTAACTGGATGGTTTTGTTAGCTTTACGGCTTTCTTTTACTTTTTTTATTCCATACCCCACGCCTGCTGCCACCAGTAATCCCACCCCACCGTCTATCGGCGCATCCGGATCCGTGCCGGGATCATCCGGCCCGCCAAAATCCTGTGCATTGCAAAGCCTGGGAAGCAAACTCATAACCATGGCAAGTACGCTAAATACAAACAATTTTTTCCAAAAAGGTTTCATCAAATAAGATTTAAAATATATAATGCCGATTGCCCAAAATTAGGAATAGTTTTCCGTATTTATACTTTTTAACTATTCCAAATTTACAGTTTTAAGATAAATAATATGCAAAAAAATACTATTATCTGGCTGTATTTTAAAAAATCTTTAAACACACTGTTCTGCCTGTCAGCTTTCTTTCTTTTTAATTAAGAATGTTTTACAATAAAAATGGTTGTTTGGTCTTCGGGAATTAGTGTAGCTGTGCCTACATTTGCACCATGGGTGAATATTCAATGCAGGATGCCATTCAGCAGTTTTTAAAAAAAAGCCGGCTCAAAGGCGGCATACAGGCATTGCAGATTGAAGAAGTGTGGGAAAGGATAATGGGAAAAACAATTGCCAAATACACTGACAAAATACAAATCATCAACGGTACACTTTATATCAATACCCAGGTGGCGCCCTTAAAAAACGAGCTGCTCTATCAAAAAAACCAGATTATTGAAAGAGTGAACGAGTCTTTGGGAGAAAAAATAATTACTGAAGTGGTAATTAAGTAGTGCTTAATTCCACCTGAAATCTTTGCTGCCCACAAAAAATGCCACAAACAGGATAATCGCAATAATGTACAAGGCCGAGAGCACAACGCCTATAATGGAACATATCCTTCCTGCATTTAAAGTGCCATAGCTTGAAGAAGTGTACAGTTCCGGCGATGATGCATACAACCGCCTGTCCTTATTGGCAAGCACCAGCCCGATAATACCGCAGATGATGCCAATACCATAACAAACGGTGGCCACAATAGAGATAATGCCCAGCACCAGCGCCGTGGTGGCGTTGGGAAGGTTTTGCTGGCTGTAATTAGATTTCAATAAATCCTGCTGTTCCATCAGGCTGTTTTAAAAGAATGTTTTGTAAATATAATGAGATGCAATAACACCGGAAACAAATACATAACCGGCAACAATTATTTTATTCCCGTTTTTAAACTTACAGCATAAATGCAGTAATGAAAACAGCAGAAACAATAAAAGCGGAATGGTGGCAAAATGGCATTGAACACTTTCTGCTATCTCCCCTTTCAGCAATGCTACGAAACTCCGCTGCATACCGCAGCCCGGGCAATTGAAATGAAGATATTTTTTTACAGGGCAGGGCAACTGGTGAGCCTGCAGCCAGGAAACAAAAGTGTGATATCCTTTCATGATAATCTATTCCAGTCAGACCGGGACGGTCAGACCGGAGTTAATATGCCCTTGCAAACAGCACCCTTTCCTTACTTGGCCTGCCGGTCAAAATACATTTACCCTCCTCCTGCTTATTGCCCAAAGGAATGCAGCGGATGGTGGCTTTTGCCAGTTCCTTTATCTTATCTTCAGTTTCACTGGTGCCATCCCAGTGGGCTGCAACAAATCCTGTTTTTTCATCCAGCAATTTTACAAATTCATCCCACGTATCTGCGTTGCTGATATGCTCATCACGATAAGATTTTGCTTTATTAAAAATCGCCAGCTGTATATCATCAAGCAATTGTATTACTTTTTGTGCAAGCCCGTCAATACCATAGCTCATTTTTTCCCTGGTATCCCTTCTTGCCACTTCCACCACGTTATTGGCCAGATCCCTTGCACCTACCGCAATTCTTACAGGCACACCTTTCATTTCATATTCTGCAAATTTCCATCCCGGCCTGCTGTTATCGCTGTCATCATATTTTACAGAAATGCCGGCTGCTTTTAATTCTTTTACCAGTTCATGCACTTTTTCGTCTATCTGCTTCTTTTGCTCCTCTCCTTTGTAAATAGGCACAATCACTACCTGTATAGGCGCTAATTTGGGAGGCAATACCAATCCGTCATCATCGCTATGCGCCATTACCAAACCACCGATAAGCCGGGTGCTTACACCCCAACTAGTGGCCCACACATGATCAAGCTTATTATCCTTATCGGCAAACTTTACATCAAATGCTTTGGCAAAATTCTGCCCCAGGAAGTGTGAAGTACCCGCCTGCAACGCCTTGCCGTCCTGCATCAGCGCTTCAATGCAATAGGTATCTACCGCACCGGCAAACCTTTCGTTTTCTGTTTTTACACCTTTTACCACCGGCACAGCCATGTATTGTTCCGCAAAGTCGGCATACACATTCAGCATCTGCACAGTTTCTGCCTCAGCTTCTTCTTTTGAAGCATGTGCCGTATGGCCTTCCTGCCACAAAAATTCAGCAGTGCGTAAAAACAATCTTGTCCTCATTTCCCAGCGCACCACGTTGGCCCACTGGTTCACAAGTATCGGCAGGTCGCGGTAAGATTGTATCCAGCCTTTATAAGTATTCCAGATAATGGCTTCGCTCGTAGGGCGCACCACCAGTTCTTCTTCCAGCTTTGCTTCAGGATCCACGATTAGTTTTCCTTTATTATCAGGATCATTTTTTAAGCGGTAATGCGTAACCACAGCACACTCCTTGGCAAAACCTTCTGCATTTTTTTCTTCTGCCTCAAACAGGCTTTTAGGTACAAACAGGGGAAAATAAGCGTTCACATGGCCGGTGTCTTTAAACATTTTGTCCAGCACATCCCTCATATTTTCCCATAAAGCATAGCCATAAGGCTTTATCACCATACATCCCCTTACAGCACTGTAATCGGCCAGCCCTGCTTTTATAATAAGATCGTTGTACCATTGAGAATAATCCTGTTCCCTGCTTGTAATTTCTTTGCTCATTGAGTTGGTCAGTTTTGTAATTTCTGTTTAAGTAAGCCCCAAAAATATTTTAAATGTTTGATTCTGAAAATTTTGCCCATTTTTTGTTTTAGCACATATTTAACGCATGGCAGGCAAAAGCATGCAGCACAATGGCAGAGATTTTGGGTCTTAATTTTAACGAATTGCTTCTGTACAAAAGTAGTAACTTCACTTTTCAAATAACGTAAAACCTATTTGCCATGAACCATAAATTTTTACTTATCCCCGCTTTAATAATCACAATAGCCAGTTGCTCCACTGCATATAAAACGGGACAAACGCCGGATGATGTGTATTACTCTCCCACCCGTTTGTATGGTGAAGACGGCAACAAAAAAGACAACAGGGACGAGGAAAACCAAAGGAACTATGATTACGCTGACGCAGAAGAAATGGAAATAAGAAGAGGTATTTATGACCGCCGCTGGAGGGATCTTGATAATGATATCTATTACAGTCCCTATAATTACGGGTACAACTACGGTTATTATTACAATCCTTATTATTGCCCTTATCCTGTGTACAACCCTGTTGTCATTACTACACCTGACCCCAAAAACACTACCCCGAGAATGACCAACCTGGGAGGATATGGCAATGGGTACAACAATGCCAACGTTAACCCAATGGGAAGCAAAATGGGTACATACACTCCTCCCCCGGTGAGGACTTATAATAATAGTAACAGCAATACTAACAGCAGTGGCAGCAGGCTTGGCAATACGCTGAATAAATTGTTCAATACTAACAAC